>JBILKT010000103.1:0-6408 GCA_044376545.1 Alphaproteobacteria bacterium | reverse complement strand
GTGCGGCTCTAGCAACACCCCCATCATGTAGTCTTTACTTAATTGATCACTGATTACTATTATCAGCAATGCAAGAATACCGCTTATGATCACGCGGGGACTACCCTTGAAAACTGTCATATATTTTTCCCGTTTGTGCGGTCATCTGTGCGAGAGAGAATTGCGTACGCACCCTTTCTATAGCAGTATTCTTGATTGTCACAAGCTGTTCAGAGGACATTGCCAGAATCTCTTGTATTTTTTGTGTCAAAAGCGTTTCCACATTCTCCAGTCCGATATGAAACCCCGTTACGCCATCTTCAATAGTTTCTGCCGCCCCACCGTGATTCGTGGCAATGACAATCGCCCCCATGGCTTGCGCCTCTGTGACCGTGCGCCCGAAGGCTTCAGGCTTCAAAGACGGACACAACACGACATCTGCCACGCTATAGGCGGCAGGCATCGCATCACACCGCCCGACAAAGCGGATATTTTCCGCACAGTGCAGCGATTTTGCATAATCCAGCAGTTCTTGGCTGTAGGATGCCTGCCCTGTTGCCTCGCCAAGGAAGACCAATACACTCTGCGGGATATGTTGTAACGCCGCAATCGCTTGCGTGTGCCCCTTCCAGCGGCTAAGCCGTGCAGGAAACAACAGAATTTTATACCCCTCTGGCACATTCCATGCTGCCTTCAAGGCATTTCTGTCTTCTGGTGAAACCGTTGCAGGGTCAAATTGTGTCACATCTGCGCCACGATAAATCACGTGGATTTTATCGGAGTTGACGTGAGGGTGATGTGCCAGAATATAGTGTTTGATGAAATGTGACGGCGCAATCACCACCTGCCCCCGCGTCATGATGCTGTTATACCAACGTTTCAGCACATTGCCTTGCCCGTATGCCCCGTGATAGGTGGTAATAAACGGCACATTTGACCGTTTTGCTGCAAAATAGGCGCTCCACGCAGGCGCACGACTCCGCGCATGCACAATATCAATAGAATATTGTTTAATAATATTTTCTAAGGCAATTATCTTATTATATATCGCAATAGGATTTTTTATCTGTAGCGGCAATGTGAAATGCGTTGCGCCACTGTGCTCTAGTTCTGCCACCAACCTGCCGCCGCTAGAGGCCACAAACGCGCCATCGCCCCGTGCGGCAAGGAATGCAGCGATTTGCAGCGTCCCGCGTTCCACCCCGCCAAGGTTTAGGGAGGGCAAGACTTGCAGAACATTAACCATCCGCCGCCACGCCCACCAAATGCCGCGCAAAATCCGCCGCCAGAAACGGTTTCAGGTCATCAATCTGCTCGCCCACGCCAAGGGCATGAATCGGTAGTCCGAACTTTTGTGCGAGTGCCACCACAATGCCGCCCCGCGCCGTGCCGTCTAATTTCGTAACAATCAGCCCCGTCACACCTGCTGCTTTACCAAACACCTCAACTTGATTGATTGCCGCCTGCCCTGTTGTGGCATCGAGCACCAGCACCACATCGTGCGGCGCGGTGGCATCGGCTTTTTGCAGCACACGCCTGATTTTGCTCAGTTCTGCCATGAGATTATCTTTATTCTGCAAGCGTCCTGCCGTGTCCATCAGCACCACGTTAATGTTGTCGCGCTTGGCGTGTTCTAACGCATCAAACACCAGCGCTGCGGCATCACTACCTGTTTCTCTTGAGAGCACAGGCACATGCGCCCGTGTGCCCCAGATTTTCAACTGTTCCACGGCAGCCGCTCGGAACGTATCGCCTGCAACCAGCAGCACCGATTTCCCCTGTTCCTTAAACTGCGCCGCCAGCTTGCCAATGGTGGTTGTTTTGCCACTGCCATTCACACCAATCATCACAATAACATGGGGTTGGTTATTTTTATTAATGTTTAACGGTAGCACTAGCGGCGCAAGAATCGGCGTAATGTGCTCGGCTAAAAATTCTTTCACCTCTTCGGGGGAAACTTCCTTGCCAAACCGCACGCGTGCCAATTCTTTTGTCAGACTTGCCGCCGTTGCCGCACCAAAATCCGCCAAGAGGAGCGTGTCTTCCAGTTCTTCAAGGGCTGCTTCGTCCAGCTTACGCTTGGTGAAAATCCCCACCAACCCTTCTGAGAGTTTAGAAGACGACTTTTGCAACCCTTGCTTTAGTTTTGTGAACCAGCTCATACCATCACCAGAAAATTTCTGAAATTTTTGCGAGCGAGCTGAAGCTGAACGGAGTTGGCTAAAGCCAATGACTGAGCGAGGAGGCAAAAAGCGAATGCTTTTTGACCCGCAA
This sequence comes from Alphaproteobacteria bacterium, assembly GCA_044376545.1. Taxonomy (GTDB): domain Bacteria; phylum Pseudomonadota; class Alphaproteobacteria; order JAJTHO01; family CANGXP01; genus CANGXP01. The sequence continues at coordinate 4,155 of JBILKT010000103.1, read as the reverse complement.
GCCAGTGACGCCTTAATTTCTGTAAGCCCGAAGGGCGCAGCGGAAAGTCTAGGCAAACTGGATGGCGTGACGCAGCTAAATTGCGGGAAGTTAATGGTGATGGTATCACGCAAACACCCTCCCCGCTGCATACCCTTTAATGGTGACCACTTGCACCGACCCTTGCGGGAATTCCGTTGTCAAATGCACGGGAATAAAATGCTCAGACCTGCCAATATTTCCTTGCTCTACAATAACTTCTACGTTTTTATGAATGTTATTATTGAAGAATACATTCTCCCTCTGCTTGCCTAATTTCCGCAAGCGTGCCGCCCGTTCTTTGCGTAATGGTTTAGCAACACTGGGCATTTTGGCAGCGGGGGTTCCTTCCCGCTCTGAATAGGGGAATACATGCAAATACGTCAATCCGCATTCTTCCACCAAACGCAAGGTGTTTTGAAACATCTCTTCCGTTTCTGTAGGGAACCCTGTGATAAAATCCGCACCAAACACAATATCAGGGCGCAACGTCCGCGCCGTTTTGCAAAATTCGATTGCCTGTGCGCGGGAATGCCGCCGCTTCATGCGCTTTAAAATTAAGTCATCTCCTGCTTGAAGACTTAAGTGTAAGTGTGGCATAAACCTGTTATTTTTTTCTAAGAGTGCGAGAATATCCGCATCTATTTCTTCAACATCGACAGAAGATAATCTGAGACGCGGCAAGTCTGGCACCTCCCGCAAAATCACTTGACAGAGCGCGCCCAGCGTTGTCGCCTCCGCTGTTTTATAGGACGTAATATCAACGCCCGTCAGCACCACCTCATTATAGCCATTTTCTACTAATAATTGAATTTGTGCTATCACCTGCTGGAGCGGCACACTGCGGCTATTCCCCCGTCCAAATGGAATAATACAAAACGTGCAGCGGTGGTCACAACCCTGTTGAATTTCAACAAAAGCGCGGGCATGCCCTTGGAATTCCGTCACCAAATGCGCCGCCGTTTCGGTGATGCTCATGATGTCATTCACTTTAACAGCCGCAACGTCTTCATAGCTTGCTTGTTGGAGTTTTTCCACATTGCCCAAAACGCTGTCTACCTCTGCCATTGCAGCATATTTTTCAGGGGAGATTTGCGCAGCACAGCCTGTCACAATAATTTTGGCAAGCGGATTTTCCCGCCGTGCACGACGAATCGCTTGCCGCGCCTGGCGTTCCGCCTCACTTGTCACTGCACAAGTGTTAAACACAATCGTGTTTTTTACTTGAGCATTTTCTGCTAAATTTTTGATTGTTTGTGATTCTGCACTATTAAGACGGCAGCCAAAAGTGTGAACGGAGACGGACATAGGGGCAAAGGGACTACAAAAGAATAGTCACCATACCCTACTTTCTGTCACAACACAATCAAGCAATACATCGTGCGCCTCGAGCGGCAGGCTTGTCGCCTGTTGCGCGTCATAGCCAACGCCTATCGCCCTGCCCTGCCAACCTTTTGCTTTTAAGGCAGCCAGCGTTTTATCATAATACCCTTTGCCACTGCCCAAACGCCCGCCCTCTTTGGTGAACGCAAGCAACGGCACTAGCACCACATCAGGAACAACGGGAACACCCTCTTTCGGGATTAAAATACCATGCGCCGCTGCCACCAGCGCACTTTTATAGCCATTCCATGGAAGAAAATCGAGCACACCCTCTTCGGTAATACGCGGTAGCGCAAGAAGGCACTGCTTATCTTGCAACACCTGCAACAGGGGCAGAATATTCAACTCATGATTGTGTGGATAATACGCTGCAACAAGCACGCGTGGCTTTATCAGCGGACTCAAAAGCGGGATAACCGCACTTGTCGCAACGGAAGCATGGTTGGGGGGAATGGCCGCACGCAGAGCTTTATAGTGCGTGCGTAATTGTAACTTCTCCACGGGGTACAAAACTTTCCAAGGGTATAATTTTTGTCAGAACAGTTCCCAATGCTTGCTTTGCCAGAAAAGTTTCATGAAGATTTTGCAAGCGCAGGAAATATCCTTCTGATAAACGAAAAAATGCACATAAACGCAAGTCCGTATCTGCAGTGATGCGTCGCGTTCCGTTCACGATAGCATGAATGCGATTGGCAGGCACAGCAATGGCCTTCGCCAGTGCGTTCTGACTCATGCCAATTTCATCAATAAATTCATGCCTTAAGATGTCCCCCGCATGGGGATTGTAGAGTTCAGTCATGCTACTTCCCCTTAATGATAGTCAACAATCTCAACATCCGATGCTTCATTTCCATACCACACAAAGCAAAGCCGCCATTGTTGATTAATCCGTATGCTATACTGCCCTGCCCTATTCCCCTGCAATATTTCGAGATGGTTGCTGGGAGGATGACGCAAGTCTTGTATAGACAACGATACATCTAATTGTCGTAGCTTCCGCAACGCTCTTTCTTGAATTTGTTGTGGCAACTTTCGCGATGCCCCACCATTCCATATTTTCTCTGTTTCCGCACAAGCAAAAGACTGTATCATAATATTTATAACATAGTATGAAGTACGTATCAAGGAAAATGTAGCCACACCTGCCGTTGAGTGATTGATTCCACAGACCCTATATAATAGGTGGGTGCCAGATGATAAAAACCACGGTTCTTACCAGCGCCAGCTCCCTGTGAAATCGTATGGACCGAGGAATGACAAAACCCTATCGCACAGGGCAGCTACATCAGACACTATACAACAAACCAGCACCCAATACAACTTTGCATTACCGCTGTGTCACGGACGAATGATATGTCCGATTAATTAGCGCGTTAGATGTCCGATTTAGAGTTTGTTCTCCCCCCCTAGGCATGGAGAGCGAGCGATGAGATTAAGTCGAACATTAACGGAGCAAATACGGATGGAACGGTTTGAGGAAATATACGGTGAATATGATGCAGACAGGCTAAGCACAGAAGAAGCAGCGTTGGTTCTTGGGTGCAGTGTGCGTCATTTTCTGCGGTTGCGTGGTCGGTATGAGGCAGAGGGCTTGAGCGGGTTAAAGGACCGGCGCGTTGGTGTTAAGTCTAAGCGTTGTGCGGCAGATGAGGAAGTAAAGCTGATAACAAGTCTTTACGAACGTCGGTACAGTGGCTTTTCTGTGCGTCATTTTTATGAGTTTGCGAGGCGAGAGCATGGGTTGCAGCGCGGGTATACATGGACGCGTGAGACGCTTACAAAAGCAGGGTTGATAAAGCCCTGTAAGCAAGGGGGGCAGCATCGCTTAAGACGTCCGCGCCGCGCGATGGCGGGGATGATGCTGCATCAAGATGCGAGTAAACATCAGTGGTTTGGCGAGGAATACAGTGATTTGGTGGTAACGATGGATGATGCGACCAGTGAGATAACATCGGGGTTTTTTTGTGCGGAAGAAGGGACACAGAGTAGCTTTCGGGGGATACAGAAAACCATTGAAAAGAAAGGGTTATTTTGTTCATTCTACACCGACAGAGGCAGCCATTATTGGTATACGCCTGAAGCAGGGGGCAAGGTGGATAAAAGCCGCCCCACCCAAGTGAACCGTGCGTTGAAGCAGCTTGGCATTGAGCATATCGCCGCCTATTCGCCACAAGCAAGGGGGCGGTCTGAGCGGATGTTCGGCACGCTGCAAGGGCGGCTGGTGAATGAGCTAAAATTACAGGGAATCAACACGATGGAAGAAGCAAACCAGTATTTGCAAGCGGTGTATTTGCCCCGCCATAATGCCAGGGCGATTGCATTAGAAAAAATAACTAATTGAAAAACAATGATTTTTCAGAATTTCAACATCAAAGCCTATCGCATAAAATATTGTTTTTAAGTAACTCCCCAGGTAGTCAAAACAGGGCTTGCGTAAAATTCAGGATAATTTAAAAAAGCTGCATGGAAGAACATGACGCAAAGATCGCGGAATTAGAAAAAGCAAATTTAGCCTTACAGGCTAGGGTTGCCATTTTAATTGCAGAGAATGAAGATCTGCGGCGTCGCTTAGGTTTAAACAGCGGGAACAGCAGCAAGCCCCCATCGAGTGATCGCCTCAGAGCTTGTCCCGAAACCTTAGGTAGATAATTTTAGTTTTTTTGCAATCAAGAACGAATCTGTCATAAAAAGCAGGGATTTACTTGTTTTTGGGTTATGCTCATAGTCTTTTGATAGTCTGCGCTCCCAGTTCCA
>JBILKT010000102.1:0-6455 GCA_044376545.1 Alphaproteobacteria bacterium | reverse complement strand
GAGTGGCTAGGAAAGACTTGCTGAGGAAACGTAAGCGTACATAAGGGTACGTGCGGCTTTTGAAGCGAGGCTTGACAACGCCAATCGCCCTAGAAAAGAGGTTTTTAGAACTGCCCTGCAGGGCAATACGATACCCATCTCCGAAACCCGATACCCCCACTTATGCACCTAGTCATCGTTGAATCGCCTGCCAAAGCAAAAACCATCCAAAAATATTTGGGCGGTGAGTATGAAGTGACGGCAAGTTTCGGGCACGTGCGGGATTTGCCGTCGAAAAACGGCTCGGTTGACCCTGATAATAATTTCGCCATGCTGTGGGAGGTGGACGACCGCGCCAAAAAGCGCATCAGCGAAATCACCCAGATGGTGAAAAAAGCCGATAGATTGTTCCTCGCGACTGACCCTGACCGCGAGGGTGAAGCCATCTCGTGGCACCTCCAAGAAATTCTGGCGAAAAATAAAGCAAGCGATGGCAAGCCCGTCAAACGCATTGTGTTTAATGAAATCACCAAAGGCGCGATTCTGGAGGCGATGAAGCATCCGCGTGACGTGAATCAGGAGTTGGTGGAAGCCTACCTTGCCCGCCGTGCGCTGGATTATCTCGTGGGGTTCACCCTGTCCCCTGTGTTGTGGCGCAAATTACCGGGGAGTAAATCGGCAGGGCGTGTGCAATCGGTGGCGTTGCGCCTCATTTGCGAGCGGGAGCAAGAAATCGAGCAGTTTATTGTTGAGGAATACTGGACGATTGACGGGCATTTTTTTAAAGTGAATGGTAAAATGCTACCCGCCCGCCTCAAAGTATTAGACGGCAAGAAACTCGAAAAATTCAGCCTGCCCAATAAAGACACAACAGAAAATGCGGTGAAAGCGGTGCAGGGCTTGGCGTACAGCGTCAAAAAAGTGGATAAAAAAGAGGTCAAGCGGCATCCGTTCCCGCCGTTTATCACCTCCACCTTGCAGCAAGAAGCCTCGCGCAAACTCGGGCTTTCTGCCTCCAACACCATGAAAGTGGCGCAAACGCTGTATGAGCGTGGGCTTATTACCTATATGCGAACCGATGGCGTGACGCTAGCAGGAGAAGCGATTAGCGCTGCACGTCGCTATATCGGGCAAGAGTTCGGCGAAAAGTATTTGCCCCATTCGCCCCGTGTCTATAAAAGCAAAGCAAAAAACGCCCAAGAGGCGCACGAAGCCATCCGTCCCACCGATTTATTCCGCGCTCCTGTGCAACTCGCAGGCGACCTTGATAAGCAGTATCTCGGGCTGTATGACTTGATTTGGAAGCGTACCCTTGCCTGTCAGATGGAAAGTGCCATCATGGATACGGTGGCGGTTGACATCGCCACGCAAGATGACAAACATGTTTTCGGCGCAAATGGCTCGGTGATTAAGTTTGACGGTTTTTTGAAGCTGTATATTGAAGATACCGATGATGACGAGGACACAGAAGACGAGAACAGCAAAAAACTGCCTGAAGTAGCGGTGGGGGAAGCGTTTGACCTCAAGAAAATCCTGCCCGAACAACACTTTACACAGCCGCCACCCCGTTATTCGGAAGCCAGTTTGGTGAAAAAAATGGAAGAATTGGGCATTGGTCGCCCGTCTACCTACGCCTCGATTCTCCAAGTGCTGAAAGACAGAGAATACGTGCGTTTAGAGGCTAAAAGATTTATCCCTGAAGACAGGGGGCGTATTGTTACGAGCTTCTTAGAAAGCTTCTTTGAACGCTATGTGCAGTATGATTTCACGGCAAACTTAGAAGAAAAATTGGATGATATTGCCGACGGGAAAGTCAACTGGCAGGCGGTTCTCCGTGCCTTCTGGCAAGATTTTAATGCCGCCATTCAAGGTACCAATGACCTGAAGATCACCGATGTGATTGATGAACTCAATAAAAAGCTTGAGCGTCTGCTATTCCCAGATGGAAGCAATCAATGTAGTGCGTGCACCACAGGGAAATTAGGCCTGAAACTCAGTAAATTCGGGGCTTTCATCGGGTGTAACAACTATCCTGAGTGCAAGTTCACCCGCCCCCTTGGCGCAGGCACCGTCCCCAGTGGCGAGATGACCGCCAATGGCGATAGACTCCTTGGTGTTGATGCAGAAGGGCGTGAAATCGTTGTAAAGAAAGGACCTTACGGGTTTTATGTGCAAGCGGGTGAACCACCCGAAGGAGAAAAACCGCGCAGAGCCTCACTTCCTAAGGGTTTGAAGCCCGAAACAGTAACGTTTGAGCAAGCGGAAAAATTGTTAATTTTGCCAAGGGACGTAGGGATTTACGCCGATACAGGGCAAATGATTATTGCAAACATCGGCATGTTCGGCCCCTATGTAAAAATGGGCGAAACCTTTGCAAACCTTGGCAAAGAAGACGATGTGTATACCGTTGGGCTGAACCGCGCCACTGATCTCGTTGCCACCGCCATCATCAAAAACAAAGAACGCACCACCGTTTTAGGGCTACACCCCAAGGATGGCGCGGAGGTCAAGGCATTGAAAAGTCGCTTTGGTTATATGATCATTCACAACAAAACCAAAATCGCTGCGCCTAAAAACTTTGACCCCGCCAACGCCACGCTGGAGCAAGCGTTAGAGATGTTGGTTTTTGCGAAGCCGCCTAAGAAAAAGGCGGGGGCGAGCAAAACAGCTGCGAAGAAACCTGCTACAAAGAAAAAAGCGGTTAAAAAATAGTCATTAGACTTTCCTCTGTTTTTATTGTATATTTTGATACTCTTTCTTTTCCTCGTCCCTAGCGCCTCGTGCCTCGTGCCTAGCCCCTAGCCCCTAGTGCCTTGAAGAGTACCTAGGGAGTTATAAAGTAATAGCTTTAATCAACTCCCCATGCATTTTCAACGTGCATTAGCTGTTTGTTAGGCATGACCACCATGCAATCAAACCGAATCATATGGCTATTGTATTCAGGATGCCCCGCAACAAACCAACTCACGGCATCCGCAAGGCGTTGCTGCTGTTTAAGGGAAATCGCCTCTAGTCCTATCGTCATCGTTTTGCGGGCTTTGACCTCCACCACCACCAAAACCCCTCCTGTTTCCACCAAGACATCTATTTCGCCAAAGGGCGTTTTGAGGCGATGGGCAAGAAGGGTATAGCCCTGCTGCTGAAAATGCGTGATGGCCACAGTTTCCGCATCCCAGCCTTTTTGCCAATGAGGTGATTTTAAAGGAGGCGATTTTAAAGAAGGCGATTTTAAAGGGGATTCTGGGGATATGTTCTGACGGGATACTTCTTCCAACGCTAAACCCTCTCACGCAATGCAAGCTGATAAATCTCTTTGCGTGGCAAGCCCGTTACGCCCGCAACAGTTGCCACTGCTTCTTTCACAGAGTGGTTTTGCCGCGCCTGCTGCAGCATGTCTATCAATGCCGCCTCGCTATAGTGTTGCGCTTCTGCCCCGCCGATGAGCAACACCATCTCCCCCTTCAACACATTGTGTGAGGATAATACCGCCCGCACTTCTGCAACAGTGCCGCGTATAACCTGTTCATATAATTTTGTTAATTCTCTCGCCAGCGCGACTTGCCTGTTCCCTAGCACGACGGCAACATCGTCCAGTGCCTCAGCAATCCGTTGCGGCGTTTCATAATACACAAGCGTCATAGGATAATGCTTGACGGCTTCTAGCGCCGTGCGCCTGCCTGCTGTTTTAGGCGGCAAAAACCCCAAGAAACAAAATTTATCGGTGGGAAGCCCCGCAACACTCAACGCCGCAATCACTGCCGAACACCCCGGTATTGTGAAAATCGTAATCCCTAACAACGCACAGGCGGCAACCAGTTTATACCCCGGATCAGCAATCAACGGCGTGCCTGCATCGCTAATCAACGCAACCCGCGTCCCTTGTTGTAATTTATCAAGCAATACAGGGCGTTTGCTGGCCGCATTGTGATCATGATAGGAAATAAGCGGTTTTTTAATACCATAATGCTGCAAGAGCGGGGCAGAATGGCGCGTATCCTCACAGGCAATGCAATCAACATTGTTGAGAATATCTAATGCCCGCAGCGTTATATCTCGCTTGTTGCCAAGCGGCGTGCTAACGATGTATAATCCTTGCGGCAAGGTAGAGGGCGGCAAGGTAGAGGGCGGCAAAGTAGAGGGTGTCATTTGATGTTCAAGTTCAAGCATAGTTTCTTTCCCCTAATAGCACTGTGTACGCTGCTTCTTGCAGGCTGTCAAAGCACAGGAACACCTGCGCCCTATCGTGCAGGGGGGGAGACTGTCTCTAAAACACCCCAAAATATATCCACCCCCCCATCCCATCAGGAGGTGCCCACGCCAAACAGCCCCGTTAATGTTGCCCTCTTGCTGCCGTTAAGCGGTGCAAGCCAAGCGGTGGGGCAGTCTCTCTTAGATGCCGCAACTTTAGCGATGTTCGACACGGGCGGGAATGCCATTAAGATCAACCCTTACGATAGTAGCACCACCCCAACAGGGGCACAAAATGCTTTTAAACAAGCCGTATCCGAAAAAAATAGTGTTATATTAGGCCCGCTGTTTGGCGCACAAGTACGCGCGATTGCAACGGATGCCCGTGTAGCAAATATCCCTGTCGTAAGTTTTTCGAATGATGATAGCGTGGCGGGGGATGGCATCTATACGCTTGGCTTAATGCCCGATGATCAAGTCGTGCGAGTCATACACTACGCGCAGCAACAAGGCATTCGTGCTTTTGGTATCCTTGCCCCGAATACAGCATATGGCAAAAAAGCTGTCGAAGCTGCGCAAAGTAATAGCAATGCGAAGATTGTTGCGGTGGAATATTACAACGAAAATTTTCTTACCCTTGAAGGCGCCGTACAACGGCTTGCCATCAAAGCCGCCACCACCCCGCTTTCTGCGGGCAGTGACGCAGCGGGGAATACGTTCCAAGCATTGCTTATCCCCGCTGGCGCTGAATCGCTGCAAAAAATTATTCCTCTCTTGCAAAAAAACACTATTCTCCCTGCGAATATACGCTTTTTGGGAACGAGCTTATGGCAAAATGCCACGGCAATCCAAAATCCGTTCTTGATGGGCAGCCTCATCGCCGCCCCCTCTTTGAAAAACAAACAAGCGTTCGAGGAAAAATACCTTGCAACGTTTGAAAACAAACCTCTTGCCGTCGGGAGCCTTGCATATGATGCCACTGCCCTTGCAGCCTTGCTCGCAAGAAATGGCAAAATAACACCCGAAACATTAAGCAATCCCAATGGCTTTGCAGGCGTGGATGGCATTTTCCGCTTCACCCCCCATGGCACTGCAGAGCGCGGACTTGCTGTCTTTGTTCTGCAAAGCGGGCAGCTCGTAGAAGTGGAAGGGGCTCCAAAATCGTTTAGTGGGTTGGTAAATTAATTTTTTTATGTCCAAAACGCACAAAATATCCCTCCTCACCACCAAAGCACTTGTTGCCCCCTTTGAAGAGGCATTACAATCCTTCGCTAGTATTGTGACCTCGTTTGAAACATCGATGGATAGCGATGACTGGCACATTGAAGGCTATAGCCCCGCCCCGTTTGACAAACAACAGGTAGAAATCGCTTTAACCCTCCACGCAACGGCACTGGATATCCCATGCCCCGCCTTTACCCTTGAAATAGTAGATGAGCAAGATTGGGTAGCCGAAAACCAAAAAAATTTTCCGCCGTTATTGGCAGGGCGCGTGTTTATTCATGGATCGCACTATACACAACCCGTACCCTGCAATAAAATTGGGTTAGAAATTGATGCCGCCACCGCGTTTGGCACGGGAGACCACCCCACCACACACGGCTGTTTGCTTGCCCTGCAATATCTGCATAAGCGCATTCGGGTGCAGCAGGCGCTGGATGTTGGCTGCGGCACAGGCATACTCGCCATGGCGATTGTGCGTTTGTGGAAAAACTCCCGCTGCCTTGCGAGCGATATTGACAAAGAATCAGTACGCGTTGCCGCCGCCAATGCACGGAAAAATCAGCTGCGTGATAAAATCACCTGCCTGCATGCAATAGGCTATCGGCATCCAACAATTGGACAAGCAAGACCCTATCCGTTAATTGTCGCCAATATCCTTGCAAAGCCATTATGCTTACTGGCCAAAGATTTGAACAAGCACCTTGCTAACGGCGGCTATACCATTGCCTCAGGCTTACTCGATTGGCAGCAAAATCAAGTCGTCGCCGCCTATCGCACCCAAGGCCTGCACCTTGTAAAAGTTTTTAAGATCGGCTGCTGGCATACGCTCGTGTTTCGGAAGGGCACCTCTAAAAACCCTTTTATCGGGATGCGTGGCTAAGAGCTTGTCCCGAAACTAACGTACGAGGAGAAAGTTGAGATTTTTGCGCGAAAAATCACTCCAAAATAGCGGGGTATACTGAAGTATTTTCCCTATTTTGGAGTGATTTTGCAGCCAAAAAGATCAATTTTAAACTTGTGCGTTAGTTTCGGGACAAGCTCTGAGTACGGCGAGGCGCAGCGCA
>JBILKT010000013.1:0-18609 GCA_044376545.1 Alphaproteobacteria bacterium | reverse complement strand
AGAAAATCGCTCAAAATGCTCATTTACCTTTTGTAAACTCCGCTTTTTCGCAATTTTCTGCCTTGAAATCATCAAAAAATCCTTCACCTGCGTAAGTCCTGATACCGATCGCACTGCAAAATTACAAAAAAAACCTTGCGATCAGTCTGGGTCCGCGCGGCGCTTGAGCGAAGCGGTGCGCAGGCTCTCAGCCCTTAAATTCCATTAAGATAGTCTTCCACCGTTAACATCAAATCATCGAGCCGCCCCGTAAAGAAGTGATCCACACCACTCGCAACGCGATAGTCAATTTGGATGTCTTTTTGTTTTGCCAGTTTAGCTGCCAATAACTTGGTGTAGGGCTCGGGCGCGATGTCATCTTGATCACCCGTTAAAATTAATCCTGAAGAGGGGCACGGTGCTAAAAAGCTAAAATCGTATTTGTGTGCAGGAGGGGCAATCGCAATAAACCGGTCAATCTCAGGGCGACGCATCAATAGCTGCATGCAAATCCACGCGCCAAATGAGAATCCTGCAACCAAGACTTTAGAAGCATCAGGATTGTGAAGTTGCAACCAATCAAGAGCTGCCGCTGCGTCTGCTAGCTCTCCATCCCCTTTATCGTATTCACCTTGGCTTTTACCAACACCCCGAAAGTTAAAACGCAGCGTCGCATACCCTGCCTTCACAAGGGTATGATACAAAACGTAAATCACTTTTGTGTTCATGCTGCCGCGATTCGCAGGATTATCATCAGGGCGTGGGTGCGGGTGTAACAACAAGGCAATAGGGGCTTTTTCAGTCTTGCCAGGACTGTACCGTGCTTCTAATCGCCCAACAGGGCCGCTAATCATGATTTCAGGCATCGCAATATTTCTATGAATGGATAAAATTACAGAGGTATACTTGACTACTAAAGTAGGATATAGTACTGTCACTACTGTGGGTAGAGGCTTATACCTGTGGGCATCTCTAAAAACCTCTTTTCTAGGGCGATTGCCAATGGGAGGAAAAGCGTCAGAAAACTTATCTGAAGCCGCACGTACAAGAACGTACGCTTGCGTTTCAGAGAAATCAGTTTCGTCTAAGTCTTTCACTGCGCTTTGCTTGTGAAAGTCAAGACTCTACTGGCTTGCGGTTGGAAACAGCGTTGCTGTTTTGCAATCCTCGCTTCTCGACACGCATCCCGATAAAAGAGTTTTTAGAAGCACCCCTGTTGCACAGGAAGAATGTGCAAATCTTGAGGTGCGAGCAGTGTATCATACTTACCCTCCTGATTAAAAGATTTTTTTGAGGATACTATGCCCTTTAGGCAACTGCGCGATGATATTAGAGCTATTCGTCAACGTGACCCCGCGGCGCATTCTGTACTGCAAGTTATCTTGACGTATCCAGGGTTCCACGCGCGGGTGCTGCATCGAGTGGCGCATTTCTTGTGGCGCAACCATTTAAAGCTTGTTGCGCACCTTGTCTCTTATATTGCCCGTATTTTTACAGGCATTGAGATTCATCCCGCTGTAAAAATTGGCAAGCGTTTTTTTATTGATCACGGTACAGGCGTTGTGATCGGCGAAACGGCAGAGATTGGGGATGATGTAACCTTATATCAAGCCGTAACCTTGGGGGGGCTATCTTTAAGCGCAGATAAGCGCCACCCTACCCTCAAAAATGGGGTTATCGTCGGGGCGGGTGCGCAAATATTGGGCCCTATTACCATCGGTGCACATGCGCGTGTTGGTGCAAATGCTGTCGTATTACATGATGTGCCAGATGATACCACCGCTGTTGGGGTGCCTGCCCGTTTGGTGACCAAGGCAACCCCCACTGCAGCAAACCAAGAAAGTCACCCGTTCGTCGCATATGGCGCAGATGAGATGCGCGAAACAGACCCGACAATGCGTGCGATTGACTTACTATGCGCAGAAATAAAATCCCTCAAGACACGGGTGGCCGAACTGGAAACAGCGGGAGGGATTGCAACAACAAAACGCCCAAAGCTCGTCGTCTCACACGGTGGCGGAATTTAAATGTATGAAGCTTAACACCAAAGGACGATATGCCGTCATGGCGCTTGTGGATCTTGGCTTGCATAGCAAAGAAGGTAAGCCCATTAGCCTCAGTGACATTGCTGAACGCCAAGATATTTCGCTGTCATATCTTGAGCAATTGTTTGCAAAATTGCGCCGTGCCAAGGTGGTGACCAGCGCCAGAGGACCGGGGGGCGGCTATTTTTTAACGCAAGGTAGCGAAGGCACCAGTATTGCGGATGTTGTTCTTGCTGTTGATGAACCATTGGATGTGACACGCTGTAAAAACAAGACAGGCAACGGCTGCATGAAAGCAAGAGGTCAGTGCTTAACCCATGATTTATGGTTAGCACTAGGGAGGCAAATGCACGACTATCTTCGCAGCATCACCATTGCCGATGTGTGCGAAAAACGAGTGAACGCTCATTCACAAAACATTGCGGCGGAATAATGTATGATATACCTCGACTACAACGCCACCGCTCCCCTTCGCCCCGCTGTCAAGAAAGCATTGCTTGACGCGTTGGAGGTGTATGGCAACCCCTCTTCCGTGCATCAGATGGGCGTGAAGGCACGCCGTGTGGTAGAGCAAGCCCGCGAAGATTTGGCTGGCTTTGTAGGCGCAAAACCGCATCAAATTCTGTTTACCAGTGGCGGCAGTGAAGCGAACACCATGGTCCTTGCCTCTTTTGCAGGGCGGGAGATTTTGGTATCCAGCGTGGAGCACGACTCAGTGCTGAACGTGCCCGTTGCCAAAACGCTCATTCCTGTTGATAGTGTGGGTGTAGTTGATCTTGCAGCTTTAGAAACATTGCTGCAACAACGAACTGTGTCGCTCGTTTCTGTCATGTTCGTTAATAATGAAACAGGGGTAATACAGCCGATTAAAGACATCGCCAAACTCGTCCACCAGTATGGGGCAGAATTGCATGTTGATGCGGTGCAAGCATTTGGCAAACACCTCATCGATTTTATCAATGAGGGCGTTGATTTTATGACGCTCGCTTTTCATAAAGTGGGCGGCATGAAAGGCATGGGCGCGGTGGTGGCAACAGCCCATGAACTGCTTGTCCCGGTGATTTACGGAGGCACACAGGAAAAACGCCTGCGTGCAGGCACAGAAAATGTTCCCCTCCTTGCCTCTTTATCTGCGTTAGTGAAAGATTTACGCGAAAATGCCACTGAAACCCTTGAAATTCAAGGCTTACGTGACTATATCCAACAACAGCTGCAAGGCGCGATTATTTTTGGTGAAAATGCGCCAAGGGTGGCGAATACCCTGTGTGTGGCGATGCAAAACGTCAAGGCAGAAACACAGGTTATTGCGTTCGATTTAAGTGGCATTGCGGTAAGCAGCGGCTCTGCTTGTTCTTCGGGCAAGGTGCAATCATCGCATGTATTACGCGCCATGGGTATTCCAGAAAACATCGCGTCAAGCGCCATTCGCCTCAGTCTTGGCTGGCAAACAACAGAAAGTGACGCGCAAACTTTTATTACAACATGGAATGCCTTGCAAAAAAGGGGCATCAGGGATCAGGCATCGGGCAACAGAGAAAATTCTTTTTCTCCGGATGCCTTTCGCCAGATGCCTGCTGCCTAACCCCGAAACCCGAAACCCTAACCCCGAAACCCTATTATGACTAATGTCACCCCCCTTCGCAAACGCCCGATTTACTTGGATTACCAAGCAACCACCCCCTGTGACCCGCGTGTAGTGGAGGCGATGCTCCCATGGTTTACCGAGCATTTCGGCAATCCCCATTCGCGCAACCATGAGTATGGTTGGGAAGCAGAAGAAGCTGTGGAAGTTGCCCGTGAACATATCGCAAACATCATCGGCGCGAATCCTAAAGAAATTGTGTTCACGAGTGGGGCAACCGAGTCAAATAACCTTGCTATCAAGGGCGTAGCACAATTCTACAAGGGCAAGAAAAACCATATCATCACCTGCGTAACCGAGCATAAATGCGTGCTAGATTCCTGCCGTCACCTGCAAGAAGAGGGCTTTGAGGTAACCTATCTGCCCGTTCATGAAAACGGGTTAATCGATCTCGAGCAACTCAAAGCCGCGATAACCGCGCAAACCGTTTTGATCTCCATCATGGCGGTAAACAATGAGATTGGGGTAATTCAGCCACTCAAGGAAATCGGTGCCATCTGCCGCGAACGGGGCGTGTTTTTTCATACCGATTGCGCCCAAGCGGTTGGCAAAATCCCGCTGGATGTGGAGGCCATGAATATTGATTTGCTCAGCATCTCAGGGCACAAAATTTATGGGCCTAAAGGGATTGGGGCACTCTACGTGCGGCGCAAGCCACGGGTACGCTTGCAAGCGCTCATTCATGGCGGCGGGCAAGAACGTGGGATGCGCTCTGGTACTCTGCCAACGCCGCTGTGTGTGGGCTTAGGGGAAGCGTGCCGTATTGCCAAAGCAGAAATGGCGGCTGAGACAGAACGCCTTGAAGGCTTACGCGATTGCTTCTTGCGCACCATCAACGCCCGCCTGTCGGATATTTACATCAACGGCGATGTGGTGATGCGCATTGCAGGGAATCTTAACATCAGTTTTGCCTTTGTGGAGGGAGAAAGTTTGATGATGGGGATTAAAGAATTGGCGGTATCAAGCGGCTCTGCTTGCACCTCTGCCTCGCTTGAACCCTCTTACGTTCTACGCGCTCTTGGCGTGGAAGAAGAACTTGCGCATACAAGCTTACGCCTTGGCTTTGGACGTTTCACCACCGAGCAAGAAGTCGATTACGCCGCGAACGCAATCGCCACTCAAGTGGAACGCCTCCGCGCCATGAGCCCCTTATGGGAAATGGTGAAAGAGGAAGGTATTGACTTGAAGACGATACAGTGGGCGGCGCATTAATATGAGGCACGAGGCAACAGGCACGAGGCACGAGGAGAAGAAAACGACCATTCGTCGCTTCCACGATTTGCGCGCATGGCAATTAGGAAGAGAACTTGTTAAGGACGTTTATCTTTTGACAGCATCCTTTCCTAAAGCAGAACTATATGGATTGACAAGCCAATTACGGCGTGCAGCGGTTTCTGTGCCTGCCAACATTGCCGAGGGGTATTCTCGGCGTGGTATCCCAGACTACGTTAATTTTATTAATATCGCTGTAGGCTCTCTTGCAGAAGTTGAAACGCTACTCATCTTAGCAGAAGACCTCAACTACACAGCCCCCTCTCTTCAACTAAAAAAAATATTGGATGAAGCACAAAAAGTGCTTTTTGGATTAAGAAACTCTCTCACGACACAACGCGACGCACTTTCTCGTGCCTCGCGCCTCACCCCTCGAGCCTAAGGAGCATTTATGGCTTACAGCAATCAACTCATCGATCACTACGAAAATCCCCGCAACGTAGGCGCGTTGGATAAGGCAGACTCTCACGTTGGTACAGGGCTTGTTGGCGCACCTGCCTGCGGCGACGTGATGAAGCTGCAAATTCGCGTCAATGACAATGGCGTCATTGAAGAAGCAAAGTTCAAAACGTTTGGCTGTGGCTCTGCGATTGCCTCAAGCTCGCTTGCAACAGAGTGGCTGAAAGGCAAAACGCTGGAAGAAGCAGGCACACTGAAGAATACTGAAATCGCGCAAACCTTGGCGTTGCCGCCTGTGAAAATTCACTGCTCTATTTTGGCAGAAGATGCCGTGAAAGCCGCCATTGAAGACTATAAACAAAAACAGGGGCTGGTGCAAAAGCCACTGGTTGCGGCGGAGTAAGTTATTTATGCCCATCTCCTTTAACGGTTTTGCAGTGAGGGTATTTTACGATGAACCCGATAATGATTGGGTTGCGCATTTTGAAGAGATGCCCAACGTATCAGCTTTCGCAGATACGCCTGTTGATGCCTTGAAGGCATTAGAAATTGTTTGGGGTATGATGATAGAATGCTATGAGGAAAATGATCAGTCAATCCCGAAACCAACACAAGTGTATAAAGCAAACAGTCCTGTATGACCCGCCCCCTCCCCAAATCCATGTCTATCACGCCCGCTGCGGCAAACCGTGTGCAAGAAATGCTGAACGCACGTGGCAAGCCGTCTATGGGCGTGCGGGTAGGTATTAAAACCAAGGGCTGTTCGGGCTTATCATATCTATTGGAATACGCAGATGCGCCACTACCATTTGAAGAAGTGGTTGAGGAAAACGGTGTGACCGTGCGGATTGACCCGAAAGCCGTCATGTTTTTGCTCGGCACCGAAATGGATTATGTGGAAGGCGATCTTGAAAGCGGCTTTGTGTTTCGCAATCCGAATGAGAAGGGGCGGTGTGGCTGTGGGGAATCGTTTCATGTGTAAGGGGCGGTTTTCGGTGTTGGGTTTTCGGTTTCAAAGATACTGAGCCTCCCTCTTCCTAAAACCGAACCCCGAAAACCGAGAACCCATCGTGATATCCAACTACTTCACTCTCTTCGATCTTCCCACCGTCTTCCCCATCGATGAAAATCTCTTGCAGCAACGCTATGGGCAGTTGCAACGGCAGTTCCATCCCGACAGATGCATCCATACAAGTGCTCTCGAAAAGCTGCAAGCCCAACAGCAATCGGCGGATATTAACGCAGCCTATCAAACCTTGCGCGATCCCTTAAAACGGGGATTTCATCTGGTGGAAATTTTGGGTGGCACATTGCCGTCCTATACAACAACCGATGCAAGCATTCTGATTGAGAGCATGGAACAGCGGGAAGCCTTGGAAGAGGCAGAGACGCCTTTAGCCCTCCAACACCTGTTGACAGAAAACACGACCTTGCAAAATGCTGCCAAAACGGCTATTGCTCAAGCCTTTGCGGCGCATCATTTAGAGAAGGCAACAACCCTCCTTTTACGTCTGCAATACCTCACCAAGTTTGCCGCCGACATTGCGCGCAAACAGGAAAGTCTCAACGATGTTACTGCAAATTCATGAACCGAACCAATCGCCAGAGCCACATGCGAAACCAAAGGGGATTGCGGTAGGGATTGACCTTGGCACCACGCATTCGTTGATTGCTATCCATGAGAATGGCGCGGTGCGGGTGATACTCGATAAGGCAGGGCGGCGATTGCACCCCTCCGCCGTCTCCTATCACAACGGCACGGCAACAGTGGGACACGAGGCATTTAACACAACAGAACACGTCATAACCTCCGCCAAACGGCTAATGGGTCGCAGCACAACGGCGATAGACCCTGTTGCCGTCTCCGCCGATATTTTGCGGTATTTAAAAGCATTAGCTGAAACGGACCTCAAACAGCCTGTCAGTCGCGCGGTGATTACTGTTCCCGCCTATTTTGATGATGCCGCACGGTCTGCAACAAAACATGCCGCAGAACGGGCAGGCTTTGAGGTGTTGCGCCTGCTCAATGAACCCACAGCGGCCGCACTTGCGTATGGCTTAGACAATAACACAGAGGGACTTTATGCGATTTACGATCTTGGCGGCGGCACGTTTGATATCTCGCTGCTTCGGTTTGAGCGGGGCGTTTTTCAGGTCATCGCCACGGGCGGCGATACGGCGTTGGGCGGTGATGACCTTGATGCAGCAATTGCGGAAAGCTTCCTCGCGCACGTCCACTACACCGAAGCCCTCACACAAAAAGACCATCAACGGCTCTTACAGGCGGCTCGATTAGTCAAAGAAAATTTGAGCACACAGCCAAGTGTGGATATGACGCTCTATCTGCCGCCACGCGACTGCTCCCACCGTTTTATGCGTGAAGACCTCGACAAACTCTGTCTTCCGTTTATTGAGCGAACACTCACTCATTTACAAAATGTGCTGCAACAGGCAGGCGTTTCGGCTGTTGACGGGATAGTCCTTGTGGGCGGATCAACGCGCATGCCGCTCGTGCAACAACAGGTTGAGAAATTCTTTGGCAAAGCCCCGCTCGTAAATCTGAACCCTGATGAGGTTGTGGCGATCGGGGCAGCCCTCCAAGCCGATGCGTTGACCAATGGGAGTGATACGCTGCTCCTTGATGTCACGCCGTTGTCGTTAGGGTTAGAGACCATGGGCGGTTTAGTGGAGAAAATCATCTATCGCAATAGCCCTATTCCCCTTGCCAAAGCCCAAGAATTTACCACCTATCAAGACGGGCAAACCGCAATGAGCATTCATGTTTTGCAAGGAGAGCGCGAAGAGGCGCGGTATTGTCGCTCTCTTGCAAAGTTTGCGCTTTATGATATTCCACCGCTTCCCGCTGGCGCCGCCCGCATTCTCGTCACCTTTACCGTTGATGCCGATGGGCTTCTTACGGTAAGTGCCAAAGAGCAAACCACCGGCAAATCGCAACGGGTGGAAGTTAAACCCACGTTTGGCCTTGCCATGGAAGAGATGGCGCAAATGCTCTATGAGAGCCTTGAGCATGGGCAGCAAGACATGAGTGAACGCATACTCATTGAGGCGCGGGTTGAAGGACAACGCGCCTTAGAAGCCTTAAAAAGTGCGCTGCGTAAAGATAGGTACTTGTTAGAAATGAGTGAGTACTCACTCATTTGCAAAGAAGAGGCAGCCCTAAAGGCAGCGATTGCGGGCACGTCTCGCGATGCGATTCACAATGCCATGGAAGCGCTAGAGAAGGCTTGCGCGCCGTTTGTCGAACGCCGTGTGAATACCGCCATTCAATCAGCCTTAGCAGGCAAGAAAATCAACGATCCCGATTTAGAAAAAATGATCTCCAAAGCCCTAGGATAAAGCCCATGCCAACTCTCACCTTTATTGACAAAACAGGGACAGAAAAGACGGTTGCGGCAGATCTTGGGTTGTCTATTCTGGAGATTGCCCACCGCAACCACATTCCCCTTGAAGGGGCGTGTGAAGGCTCGCTCGCGTGCTCCACCTGTCATATCATTGTTGATGAAAAAGACTATGCTAAACTGCCCGCTGCAAGCGATGCGGAAGAGGACATGCTTGACCTTGCATTTGGGCTTACGCAAACCTCTCGCCTTGGCTGCCAGCTCATTATGAGCAAAAATTATGATGGTATGCGCTTGCGCCTGCCGAGTAGTACGCGCAACATGCGAGTGGATAGGAAGTAAAATATTGGTTACAAATATTGTTGATTCAGAGGATTTTTTTTTATGCACATCACCTTACCCCAAGAACTAGAAGCCTATCTTGCGCAACAAGCCCAGTTTGGCAAAACACCCGATGAGATTATCGCTGAAAGCCTCGCCCTCAAGCAGCAACAAGATGCGTGGTTGCGTGCCGAAATTCAAAAGGGCATTGATAGCGGCGAGCCTGAGGAGTGGGATGTGGAGGCGTTTCTTGCGGAATGTCGCGCTGAAGATGTTGACTAAATAATGCGTACTATCTTTTTCACACCACAGGCAAAGCGAGACCTAAAAAATATCCGCGCCTATATTCGCAAAGAGAATTCACAGGCTGCTGATGCCTTTGTTCGAAAAATTCATCGCGATATCAACACACTGCCTAAATCTCCTTATATTGGTGTGGAGCGCGATACATTAGGAAAAGATATTCGCATGCTCCCTCTCAAAACCTATCAGATTTTTTATCGTGTTGAAACCAATAGAATTGTTTTGTTACGCGTCCTCCACAGTGCCCGTAATATAACCCCTCTTTATTTTAATCAGTGATTAAGTATGCCGCTAAAATGGACTGATAGCCGCGCTATCGCAATCGCCTTAACCGAAACGCACCCAGAACAGAACGTCCTGTCTGTACGCTTTACGGATTTGCATGCATGGGTGTGCGCTCTGCCTGATTTTCAGGATGACCCGAAAAAATCGAATGAAAAGGTGTTAGAAGCGATTCAAATGGCATGGTTGGATGAGGTGGAGGATTAAGGCGCCGCTCTGTTGCAAAACAACCGCATTCTGACAGATATGGATGGGGCAGCTAATAAATGATTGCAGTTTTTGCGGGAGGTATTACAGAAGGGGTATGCGTATCGAACAAACGGATAATCCCAATATCAAAAATATGACCATGAACTTTGGGCCGCAGCATCCTGCGGCGCATGGCGTGTTGCGTTTGGTGTTGGAGATGGATGGCGAGGTGATTGAACGCGCTGATCCGCATATTGGCTTGCTGCATCGGGGCACGGAAAAGCTGATTGAGCATAAAACATATCTGCAGGCAATTCCCTATTTTGACCGTTTGGATTATGTCGCGCCCATGTGTCAGGAACATGCATTTGCGTTGGCTGTGGAAAAATTACTCTGGATTACCCCGCCAATTCGCGCACAGTATATCCGTGTCTTATTTGCGGAAATTTCACGCATTGCTAACCACCTGTTGAATATCGCCACATTCGCGTTGGATGTGGGGGCAATGACGCCGTTTCTCTGGATGTTTGAGGAACGTGAGAAAATCATGATTTTTTACGAGCGGGTGTGTGGGGCGCGTCTTCATGCAGCGTATTTCCGTGCAGGCGGCGTGCATCAGGATTTGCCCAAAGGCTTGGCAGAAGACATTGGAGTTTTTGCGGATAAACTGCCGAAAATCATTGATGATGTGGAGTCTCTGCTGAACAACAACCGTATTTTCAAACAGCGTACGGTGGATATTGGCGTGATGAGCCAAGCAGAAGCCCTTGATTGGGGTTTGACAGGGCCTGTGCTCAGGGGCAGTAACACGGCGTGGGATTTACGTAAAGCGCAACCCTACGATGTGTATGATAAAATGGATTTTGACATTCCTGTGGGCAAGAATGGCGATTGTTATGACCGGTATTTGGTGCGGATGGAAGAAATGCGCCAGAGTTTGCGGATTATTAAACAGTGCTTAAAAGAGATGCCTGAGGGGCGCATTAAAACGGATGATACGCGTGTTGCGCCCCCCAAACGCGCTGACATGAAGCATTCTATGGAAGCGTTAATTAACCACTTTAAGCTCTATACGGAAGGGTATCATGTGCCGAAGGGCGAGACCTATACGGCAGTTGAAGCCCCTAAAGGCGAGTTTGGGGTGTATCTCGTTGCTGATGGGACAAACAGACCCCATCGGTGCAAAATTCGTGCGCCGGGATTTGCGTTTTTACAAGCATTAGACTACATGTCTCGCGGGCATTTGCTGGCAGATGTGGTGGCAATTATTGGCAGCCTAGACATTGTGTTTGGGGAGATAGACAGATGAGGGGTGGGCATTAGGCATAAGGCATCAGGGGTAGTTCGTTATCTCTAAAAACCTCTTTTCTAGGGCGATTGGCAGCGTCAGAAAACTTGTCTGAATCCGCACGTACGGAAGAGTACGCTTGCGTTTCAGAAAAATTTTCGTCCTCGCTACTCATCCCGATAAAAGGATTTTTAGAAGCGCCCTTAACCTTATGCCTGATGCCTTGTACCTCTTTTTAAGAAAATTATGAACAACATACCCTTCACTTTCACCGCAGAGAACCTCAAAAAAGCGGAAAAAATTATTGCAAAATACCCTGCTGGGCGGCAGCAAAGCGCGGTGTTGCCGCTGTTGGATATTGCTCAACGGCAAAATGACAATTGGTTGTCGAAAGAGGCGTTGCAATATGTGGCGGATTATTTGGGGATGCCGCTGGTGCGGGTGTATGAGGTTGCCAGTTTCTACACCATGTTTAACTTAAAGCCAGTGGGTAAGCACTTGTTGCAGTTTTGCTGCACCACGCCGTGCTGGCTGCGTGGCTCTGATGATGTTGAAAATGCCTGTATTGACCACTTGGGCGTAGGATTGGGGGAGACAACGCCCGACAATCAATTTACCCTAATGCGGGTTGAATGTTTAGGCGCGTGTGTGAATGCCCCTGTGGTGCAGATTAATGATGATTTTTATGAGGATTTAACAGCAGAAAAAATAGTTGCTGTGCTAGAGGACTTGAAGGCGGGCAAAAAGCCGCAGTATGGTTCGCAAATCGGGCGGCAGTTTTCTGCGCCACTCACGCAAGCAGGATAGGAAGTGTTATGGGAAAACTCGCCCTGATTTTTAGCGTGATTGCCATTTTGCTGAGTGTTGCCGATAGAATCGTTGTGTGGAGTTCTCCAGAGGTGCCGCAACGCCCTGTTGCAGAGCGGCTGGTGGACAATGCCGCAAGCCTGATGGGGCAGGGGAAAGAGGATAGCATGTACGTAAAGCTGCACAATGTGTTTCGTTATGGGACGCTGTTGCTCGCCTTCTTTGCGCTCGCTTTTTTAGGGATTGGGTTTGGTACGGGAAGTTTAGGCAATACCAGCGCGCTTGATGTGGGGTGTTTTGTTATTGTCGCGACCATGACAACATTTGCGCTCTATTTCTTTGCGGTGCTGGCGATAGGCGGCTATGTCTTTTATAAAAAGAACGGGGCTTGATAGGGACCATATGTTGCAAGAACAAGATAAAATTTTCACCAACCTGTATGGGCAAGCTGATTGGGGATTAAAGGGCGCAAAAAAACGCGGTATTTGGTCAAACACCAAAGAATTGTTGGCGTTGGGGCGTGAAAAAATTATTGAGGAGGTGAAAAATTCGGGGCTTCGCGGGCGTGGCGGCGCAGGGTTTTCCACAGGCATGAAATGGTCGTTTATGCCCAAAGAGTTGAGCGAAAAACCGCATTATCTGGTGGTGAATGCAGATGAGTCTGAACCGGGAACGTGTAAAGACCGTGATGTTTTGCGCCATGATCCGCACCGCTTGTTAGAAGGGTGCGTGTTGGGCAGTTTCGCCATCGGCGCAAAGGCTTGCTATATCTATATTAGAGGCGAGTTTTATAACGAAGCCAGTAACATTCAAGTGGCGATTGAGGAAGCCTATGCTGCTGGACTCATCGGCAAGAACGCCTGCAAATCAGGCGAAGACATCGATATTTATCTGCATCGTGGAGCAGGGGCGTATATTTGCGGTGAGGAAACCGCGCTCATGGAAAGCCTTGAGGGTAAAAAAGGGCAGCCACGTTTGAAGCCGCCGTTTCCTGCGGGTGTTGGCTTGTATGGCTGCCCCACAACTATCAATAACGTGGAAACCATTGCAGTCGTGCCTGAAATTTTACGGCGCGGCGCAAGCTGGTTTGAAGCACTGGGCAAGCCGAAAAATAGCGGCACGAAAATTTTCTGCATCAGTGGGCATGTGCGCACGCCGTGTAACGTGGAAGAGGAAATGGGCATTCCGCTCAAAGAACTCATTGAGAAATATGCAGGGGGCGTGCGGGGTGGCTGGGATAATCTCCTTGCCATTATCCCTGGGGGATCGTCTGTTCCGTTGTTGCCAAAATCTATTTGCGATGACGTGTGTATGGATTTTGATAGCCTCCGTGCGGTGCAGTCTGGCTTGGGAACAGCGGGGATTATCGTCATGGATAAGTCTACCGATATTGTGAAGGCGATTGCAAGACTCTCCCATTTTTACATGCATGAAAGCTGCGGGCAGTGCACGCCGTGTCGTGAAGGCACAGGCTGGATGTGGCGCATGATGGAAAAATTGGCAGTGGGCGACGCTAAACCCGCCGATATTGACCGTTTGCTCGAAGTGACAAAACAAATTGAAGGGCACACCATTTGCGCGTTGGGAGATGCAGCGGCTTGGCCGGTTCAAGGGCTTATTCGCCACTTTAGACCCGAAATTGAACGGCGGATGCACCTTGCGCAACAAGCGGCGTAACAGACTTAAAGGAGTAAAACACAATGGCAAAGTCAAAAAAACAAGGAAACCCGCACCATCGGATTTTAAGAAAGGAATAGTATGCTAATTTCAAAAAATAGAGCAAGTAAACTTGAAGAGCTCCTTGACGAGGTAGTTGAGTCCTTGACAGCAGAGGATCAAGCGGAATTCAAAAGTCTCACCGCTAGAATATCTGAATTAATGAAGGGGGGTGTTACCAAAATTGCGGATAAAGAGGAGGAAAAAGAGGAGGAATATAACGAATTCGAATATGCTTTTGAAACAGCGACAAGAGATATCCAGCGACATGCTTTGTTTGGGATACGGAACCACACCAATACATTGTTGATCGAAATTACGAAAATAGGTAATTTTGTGGGATATAAATTTAGCAAATTTAATCTAAATGAAGAGGAAACAGGAGAAGAGGGAGGAGACGGGGAAGATCAAATCGTTCGCGGAAGCGCGCTTGATAACTGGATGGGGGCGATGATCATTCTTGAAGACGTTCTTGAGGCGTATATGGTTACGTACGCGCAAGAGGAAGAAATACCAGAGCTTGATGAACGAATGAAGAAGGCATATGAGGATTTGACAGGCCTCTTAGAACAGTTTCGGCATGAAAAATTTCCTATTGTAGGACAAGACCAGTTTATCATTTTATTAATACCAACGGTAATGCAGATTGCAGCAAAGGCTTGTAACCTTTGGACAAGAACTGATTTCTCTAAGCAATATGCTTATCAGAACTTCTGTAAGAAATTTGATAAGATGGTAGAGGACTGCTTTAAAGACACGGTACTGTTGATTAAAAATGCGCGTAGATTCGCTGCGTAAAGACAATCAGGACTTACGCAGGTGAAGGATTTTTGAGGAATTTTTAGGAAGAAATTTGTGAGGAAGCGGAGTTTATTGAACATAAATGAGCATTACGAGCAATTTTCTGACAACAAAATTACCGAAAAGACGAGCACTGCGTAAGTCCTGACAATAATAGGAAAAACCATGCCCACCCTTACCATTGACGACAAACAAATTGAGGTTGCAGCGGGGCTCACCGTCATTCAGGCGTGTGAGTTGGCGGGTGTGGAAATTCCCCGTTTTTGCTACCATGATCGCCTGCAAATTGCGGGCAACTGTCGCATGTGTTTGGTGGAAATGGAAAAAGCCCCGAAGCCGATTGCCTCGTGCGCGATGCCCGTTTCAGAGGGCATGGTGATTAAAACAAATACGCCCCTCGTCAAAAAAGCGCGGGAAGGCGTAATGGAATTTTTGCTCATCAACCATCCGTTAGACTGCCCGATTTGCGACCAAGGCGGCGAGTGTGATCTCCAAGACCAAGCGTTTTCTTATGGCGGCGGGCATAGTCGGTTTGAGGAAAATAAACGCGCGGTGGACGAAAAATACATGGGACCCCTCATTAAAACGACGATGACGCGCTGCATTCATTGCACCCGCTGCGTGCGTTTTGCCGAGGAAATTGCGGGCGTGCCTGATATTGGCGCGATGTATCGGGGTGAGAAAATGGAAATCACCACGCTGGAACAAGCGGTTGCCAGTGAGTTATCTGCAAATATTATTGATTTGTGTCCTGTGGGGGCATTGACCAGCAAGCCGTATGCCTTTAATGCGCGGCCTTGGGAACTCACCAAAACCGAGTCTATTGACGTGTTGGATGCGGTAGGCGCAAACATTCGGGTGGACACACGGGGGGCAGAAGTGCTGCGTATTTTGCCGCGCCTCCATGAAGATATTAACGAAGAGTGGCTGTCTGACAAAAGCCGTTATGCCTGTGATGGCTTGAAACGTCAGCGCTTAGACAAGCCGTATGTGCGGGTGGGCGGAACATTACAGCCAGCCAGTTGGGATGACGCTTTTGGCGCGATTGCCGCCAAGATTTCGACAGTAAAACCAGCAGAAATCGCCGCCATCGCGGGGGATTTAGGGGATGTGGAGGCGATGTATAGTTTGCGTCTGTTGTTAGATAATTTGGGCGTTGCCAGCCGCGATTGCCGCCAAGACGGGGCGCTGTTGGATGCGAACGACAGAGCAAGTTACATTTTCAACACGAGTATTGCAGGAATCGAGCAGGCGGATTTATTGCTGCTCATCGGCACAAACCCTAGACTTGAAGCTCCTTTATTAAATGCCCGTATTCGCAAACGCTATTTAACAGGCAAGTTGAAAATTGCCTTGATTGGCGAGGCGTTTGATTTGACGTATCCTTACGAGCATTTAGGAAAAACAGCAGGGGCGTTGGAAAAAGTGCTGTCTGGGAGAAGCGCTTTCGCTAAGGGGTTGAAAGACGCGCAAAACCCGATGCTGATTTTAGGCATGGGCGCATTGACCCGTGAAGACAGCAAAGGGATTGTGGCAACGGCGGTGAAAATCGCCGAAAAATTCGGATTCATCAAAGACGGCTGGAATGGCTATAACGTGCTACAAACGGCAGCAGGGCGCGTGGGCGGCTTAGATGTGAAATTCGTGCCAACCCAAGGGGGGCTGTCAACTTCAGACATTCTTACCAGTGCGAGTGCGAACAAAACCAAGGTTGTGTATTTGTTGGGTGCGGATGAAATTGATACCGAAAAGCTCAAAAATGCCTTTGTGATTTACCAAGGGCATCATGGCGATAAGGGTGCGAGCGTGGCAGATGTGATTTTGCCCGCCGCTGCCTATACCGAGAAAAATGCTTGCTATGTCAATTTGGAAGGGCGCGTGCAATACACGCAAAACGCCACGTTGCCTGTTGGTGAAGCGCGGGAAGACTGGAAGATTATTCGCGCACTCTCTGCGGTATTGCGGCAGGCCTTGCCGTTTGATACACTTGCTGAGTTGCGTCAATGCTTAGCAGCGGAAAATCCTGTGTTTGCAACGCAAGACGAGATTATTGCAGCCCCTTGGAAGCCGAATGCGGGCAGTTCCACCGCATTACTGGAGATGCCGTTCCAGTATCCTATTCAAAATTTCTATCAAACCGATCCTATTTCCCGTGCCTCAAAAACCATGGCAGAATGCGCTAAAGTTTTTGTGTATGGCAAGGGTGCGGACATAAAAAGGGCTTCTTAATATGTGCTGGAGCGGAGAAGCATCCCTAGCCCTAGCATCGCTGGGTTTCGCTGGAACAGCTTGGGCTGCCTATAAAAAAGAAAGCCCCATGCTATGGGTAACATTAGCCTATTTCTCATCAATGGAGTTGCTGCAAGCGTTTACGTATACGGTTATTAATCAGTGTAGTAGCCCCGCAAATCAAATTGCAACCCTCTTGGGATATTTACACATTGCGTTCCAGCCATTTTTCATCAACATGATCTCAATGTATTTCATCCCTGAGGCTGTACGAGACAAAATCAAAATTCCTGTTTTTACCTGTTGTTTTATCGCATCGATAGTATTGATAATTCAGCTTTATCCGTTTGATTGGGCGGGTGTCTGTCACATTGGGCGTCCTTTGTGTGCAAGGCAACTATGCTCTGTATCAGGAAACTGGCACATTGCATGGGACGTTCCGACAAACGGTTTGGGGAATTACTTTTTTGATAACCAAATATATGGTTTGCGAGCAGGGTTTATTGCCTATACTTTAGCAGGATTTTTGTTGCCTATTCTGTATGGTTCGTGGCGTTTTACAATGTATCATCTTATTATGGGTCCTTCTTTTGCTGCAATGACGACTAGCAATGTGAATGAATGGCCTGCTGTATGGTGTCTCTTATCAATCGCTTTTTTATTGATCGTTGTGAAAACGCCAATACGCAAAATACTCCATGTGAGAAGTTGGGTATTTTGGCCCAAACGCTTTAGAATAAGACAGTAATAAAAAAAGAGTTTTTGTATGATTTTGACGCTTCTTGAATTCTTTCTAAAAACACTCCTACCGATTTTAGCGGGCGTGCTGCTGATTTCCATTCCGCTGATGATGAGCGTTGCCTATCTCACTTTGGCGGAACGCAAGGTTATTGCGGCGATGCAGCTCAGAAAAGGCCCTAACATCGTTGGGCCTTTTGGACTGTTCCAGCCGTTTGCCGATGCCATTAAAATGATCACCAAAGAAACGATTGTGCCCAGTGGTGCAAATCGTATTTTGTTCATGCTTGCCCCGATGATGACGTTTATCCTTGCGATGGTGGCATGGGCGGTGATTCCTGTGGGGTTGGATAGCAACGGCAATCCGCTGGTATTGGCGGATATTAACCTAGGGATTCTCTATCTGTTTGCGGTGTCGTCGTTGGGTGTTTACGGGATTATTGTGGCAGGGTGGGCGAGTAACTCCACCTACGCGTTTTTAGGTGCACTCCGCTCTGCCGCGCAAATGGTGAGCTATGAGGTGTCTATTGGGTTTATTATTGTGACCGTGGTGTTGCTGAATGGCTCGATGAATTTGACCGATATTGTGAATGCGCAAAAAGACTATTGGAACGCGCTGTTGCTGTTCCCGATGTTCATTCTGTTTTTTATCTCTGCCTTGGCGGAAACCAACCGTTCGCCGTTTGATTTGCCCGAGGGGGAGTCAGAAATTGTGGCGGGCTATTTCGTGGAATATTCGTCCATGAGTTTCGGGCTGTTCTTCTTAGGGGAATATGCCAACATGATTCTCATGAGCGCGATGACCGTACTGTTGTTTTTGGGCGGTTGGCTGCCCCCGTTGGATATTGCGGCGTTCCATGCCATTCCTGCGTTGATTTGGTTTTTGTTTAAAGTCGCGATGGTGCTGTTCTGCTTTTTGTGGGTACGCGCCACGATGCCGCGCTATCGCTATGACCAACTGATGCGTCTTGGCTGGAAAGTGTTCCTGCCACTCAGTTTGGCGATGGTGGTGTTGACGGCGGCGTATGTTGTGTATGTGAAGTGAGGGGTTAGGGTTTGGGCACTAGGGTTTAGGGAGAATTCTTGTTTTCTAAATCCTAATCCCTAGACTCAATGAATTAAAAATAGGAAAAACCGTGCAGAAACAGAGTTTTTTAACAAAACCCACTTTTTACACCCCTGATAAATCAGCCGTGCTGTATCAGGCAGATACGTTTGCGATTATGGAGGAAATGGTAG
>JBILKT010000101.1:0-6492 GCA_044376545.1 Alphaproteobacteria bacterium | reverse complement strand
GAGGGGAATTGCCCCCAAACGTAACAGCGTTTCTAAGGTACGTCGTGCGTTTAAATGGCGATGCCGTTCCTCCGTGTCATCAAGGGTAAGCAACAGTTGCGCGACTGTGAGTGAGTGTTCACTCAATTTTTCTTGGTAGGCATGGGCAAGGCGAATTTGCCCCGTTGCCGCCGCCGCCTGTTTTTCCTCTAATTTGAGACTGGGAGATTTCACGAGTCCTAAATGCGTCAATCCCACTGCCACCGCGCCAGACGTGACAACGATAATTTCTTGCCCCTGTTTGCGGCAATGGGCGATGTCTGCCGCTACACTTGCGAGCCACTCCTCGCGGATGCGGCGTGTCTCTGCATCAACCAATAAGGCAGAGCCGATTTTCAGCACAACCCGTTTTGCCTTAGAGAGCGTCATTGTCTGCCTCAACAGAAGGTTTAGGGCGGCTCTCCGCGACAATGCCCCCCAACACATACGAAATTTCTTGCAAGCCCTGATGGGCAACGCTGGACAACAATAGCACGTCTTTGCCGCTGACTTTTGCGAGTTTTTTCTGTTTTTTGGTTAAGTCTGCTTTGTCTACCGCATCAATTTTGGTGAGTGCGACAATTTCCAACCGTTCCGCGAGTTCAGGGTTGTATTCCCGCACTTCATGGCGAATGGTTTTATAGGCGGCCCCGACGTCTTCCCCTGTGGCATCCACAAGGTGCAACAACACACTGCATCGCTCAACGTGCCCTAAAAACTTGTCGCCTAAGCCGTGTCCTTCGTGTGCACCTTCGATGAGCCCCGGAATATCGGCAATAACGAATGAGTGTTCATTCACTTTTGCCACACCAAGATTCGGATAGAGCGTGGTAAACGGATAATCGCCAATTTTGGGTTTTGCTTGGGTTACAACGGAGAGAAACGTTGATTTTCCTGCATTGGGCAGCCCTAGCAGCCCGACATCCGCAATGAGTTTTAGCCGCAGCCAAATCCACTGCTCTGCCCCTGTTTCTCCCGGTTGGGCATAGCGCGGTGCTTGATTCCGCGAGGATTTAAAGTGTGCATTGCCCATGCCGCCGCGTCCGCCTTTCAGCAAGCGAATTTCCTGCCCCTCTTGGGTGAAATCTGCCAGCAGCAGTTCCTTATCCTCGCTGAGGACTTGGGTTCCCACGGGCACGAGCATGACAATATCGTTGCCATCCGCACCAGAGCGTTCGCGCCCCATGCCATGCATCCCCTTTTGCGCCTTAAAATGCTGTTGATACCGATAATCAATCAGGGTATTGAGATTGCTCGCAGCGCGAAGAATTACATCGCCGCCGCGCCCGCCGTTTCCCCCATCAGGCCCGCCGTATTCAATAAACTTTTCGCGATGGAAACTGACGCAACCTGCGCCACCATCCCCGCTTTTTACATATACTTTTGCTTCATCAAGAAATTTCATGTTGCAGGTGTGCCAAAAATCGGCAAAGAATACCACAAAATAAATAGTGCCTATGAATTAAGCGTGGGCTTGGCTGCGCCGTCTCTCTCGGTGCTCATTGACCTTAGTCAACTGCGCGCCGCTTGCTAGTCTCGCCAAAGCCGACACTTAATCCGATATGCACTACACCACGGAGAGTCAAAATGCGCCGTTTTTCTGCCATTTCATGTGCAATGTTATTGGGATGTGCCGCAAATGCGCTTGCCGCCGAAGGTAGCCTTCGTGCGCCTGAAAGTGTAGTAAGTAGTGGGGAGTTTCTTTTTGTCTCCAACTTAGGTGCAAAAGTTGAACCGTCTGTAAAAGATGGCGATGGGTATATTGCAAAGCTAGAGCCAAACGGCGTGATATTTGAAGAGCACTTTTTAAGTGGTCTTCATGCGCCCAAGGGCATGATTCTTTCTGGCAAAACCTTGTATGTCACGGATATTGATAAAGTTTTGGGTTTTGATACAACCAGCAAGCAAAAAACGTTTGAACTAGATTTTGCATCGACGAAAACCGTCTTTCTCAACGATATTGTTGCCCTTGATGACAAAACACTCGCTGTCACGGCAACCGATCTCGGTAAAATTTTTATTGTATGGTTGGATGAAAAGCCGAGTTTTACAGAGCTAAAACTGAAAGCACCTGTGGTGGGGGCGAATGGTCTGATTTATGACTTTTTGCGTAAAACCCTGTATGTGGTAGGGTTTGGCAATGGTAAACCTGAGGGGAAATTATTCAAAATAACCCTGAATAAGGATAATCAGGTATTAAAGCAGATACGTGTTGGCAAACTCAAAGGTTTTTTAGATGGCATCGCGCTGCTCAATCCCAATGAAGCGTTGGTGAGTGATTGGGGTGCTCTGGCGCCTGAAAAAGGACGAATCTTGCGCGTTGATTTGCGAAATGGCAAGCCAACGATAGTCAAAGATACCTTAAGTGGTCCTGCGGATTTTATGCTGACGGAAGACAAGCTGTTGTTGCCCGAGATGTTAAAGAATACCTTAACAATTTCAACCATTCCTAACACGGGGAAATAAAAAAGGGAAGCAAACGCTCCCCTCTTATTTCTATATTGAACAGTGCTTATGCATCCAAAATAGAAACGTAGGTTCTGTCTTGTGCTTTTGTTTTGAACGCAACAACGCCATCTGTCTTTGCAAATAGGGTGTGATCCCGACCCATGCCCACGTTCAGTCCTGCAAAGAACTGCGTGCCGCGTTGACGCACAAGAATGTTGCCCGCAAGCACTTCTTCGCCACCATATCTTTTAACACCCAAACGACGACCTGCTGAGTCCCGTCCGTTCCGTGAGCTACCGCCCGCTTTCTTATGAGCCATTGTGTTTATTCCTCTGCAATTTTTGTTTTTTTCGTTGCGGCTTCACTGGCATCTGCTTGTTTTGCACCTTTAATAAGGATGTCAGTAATCCGTACGACTGTTATAAGCTGGCGATGTCCGTTTTTGCGACGATAATTGTGACGACGCTTCTTTTTAAAAATAATAACTTTATCGTCTTTGGTTTGTTCCAAAAGCTCTGCTGTAACGGTTGCGCCTTCGATAAAGGGCGTGCCAATCTGCGCCAATTTACCAAACTCTCCTGTCGCGAGAACTTCAGTAAATGAAACGGTTTCGCCTGCAACGCCTTCGATCTTTTCAATCTCCAGTACGTCACCTTTAGCGATTTTAAACTGCTTTCCGCCTGTTTTTATAACTGCAAACATGGGATTCCCTTTTATGTTAAGGTGAAGTGTATAGACTGTTCAATGCGTGCTTGTCAACACCTGCTCATGCAAAAAACCACATTTTGTTAACGCAGGCA
Organism: Alphaproteobacteria bacterium; assembly: GCA_044376545.1. Classification (GTDB taxonomy): domain Bacteria; phylum Pseudomonadota; class Alphaproteobacteria; order JAJTHO01; family CANGXP01; genus CANGXP01. The sequence goes on along the minus strand of JBILKT010000101.1, from coordinate 3,226 downwards.
AGAGATGGACGGGTGGCGGGGCTTCAGCGCGGATTGCCTCTTTTTGTGGATAGAGCGGAATTGTCAAGGTTCGGGCATGAAGATGCAGGCAACTAGACGTTGTTGCAGGATTATACACGGGATCGCCCACCAAGGGGCAGCCAATTGCCGCTGCATGCACACGAATTTGATGGGTGCGACCTGTGCGCGGTGTAAATTCAATCCACGCGTTATTTTCAAACGTGCCGAGCACTTTATAGTCGGTAATAGCACTAACGCCTGCTTCATCCACTTTCATCCACCAGCGATTCTTTTGGGTGGTTTGTTTGGCAAGGGGGAGGTTAATTCGTCTCTGTTTTTTATCGGGAATGCCATCCGTCACCGCCCAATAGGTTTTATGAATTTTGCCCGCTGCAAAAAGATTACCTAATGCTTTCAAGGATTGCTTGTGCCTGCCGAGGGCAAGGCAACCGCTTGTGTCTCTATCAAGGCGATGTGCCAAGGAGGGCAGGCGCGGCAAGCCAAAGCGTAAGGCTTCAAAATAATTCTCGAGATTGTCGCCACCCCCTGAGCCACCGTGCACGGGCAGTCCCGCAGGTTTATCAATGATGAGCATCCATGCATCGCGAAACAGCACGCGCGAGGCGAGCATATCAGCAGGAAGAGCCATCATGCAGCCCCTTCTAAATAGGCTGCCTTTACTTCCTCGCTTTGCAACAGTTCTTTTCCTGTGCCTGTAAGCGTAATGCGCCCATTAACCAATACATAGCCGCGATGGGCAAGTGATAACGCATGATGCGCATTCTGCTCAACCAATAAAATTGTCATGCCTTGTTGTTGATTAATTTCTTTGAGAACGTGGAAAATTTGTTTGACGATAAGCGGGGCAAGCCCGAGTGAGGGTTCATCCAGCAAAAGAAGTTGCGGACGCGCCATCAGCGCCCGCCCAATGCTGAGCATTTGTTGTTCCCCGCCTGAAAGGGTGCCGCCTTTTTGGATAATGCGCTCTTTGAGGCGTGGGAACAAAGAGAAAACATACTCTAAATCTTGCGCAAAGTATTTTTTATCGGCAACGAGAGCCCCCATTTGCAGGTTCTCAAAGATAGTCATGCGCGTGAAAATCCGCCGTCCTTCTGGGGCATGGGCAAGCCCTAAGCGCACAATCTGGTTGGTTGGTAACGCCGTAATATCCTGCCCGTTAAAAATAATAGTGCCCGATTTTGCGCGAGGATTGCCACACAGCGTTGAAAGCAACGTGGTTTTTCCTGCCCCATTGGCGCCAATCAACGTCACGATTTCGCCCTGTTTTGCATCCAAACTGACGTTGTCTAACGCTTGTATTGCGCCGTAAAAGGTGGAGATGTTGGAGATATGCAACATTAGGCAGCCTCTTCGCCTAAGTACGCCCGAATAACATCCGCATTATTTTTAATTTCTGTCGGCGTGCCACCGGCAATACGCCGCCCATATTCCAGCACAATAATATGGTGTGAGATGTTCATCACCACGCTCATATCGTGCTCAATGAGCAACAAAGAGGTTTTTTCGGTGTTGCAAATATCTTGCAGTAAGTTATTAAGATCCGCTGAGTCTTTGGGGTTAAGACCTGCTGCAGGTTCATCAAGGCACAGCAAAACAGGCTCCATACACATGGCGCGGGCAATTTCCAAGCGGCGTTGATCGCCATAGGGGAGGTTTCCTGCTTCCCAGTCTGCTTTATCTATCAAATCAATTTTATCAAGCCAGTAGCGGGCTTTCTCAAGGGCGTGGTGTTCGGCTTTTTTATAGCGTGGCAAGCCTAGCAGTCCTGCGATGCAAAATCCTGACGCGTGCATCAGGGGGTTATGCTGCGCGACCAGCAGGTTTTCTAACACCGTCATGCCCGTGAACAGGCGAATATTCTGGAACGTCCGTGCTATTTTTGCTTTGGCGGCAATGTGACTGCGCGGCAGAGTATCAAGGCGTATTGATTTTTCAGCGGTATGTAACAGTAAGGTTCCTTGTGTGGGTTTATAAAATCCTGTCAGGCAATTAAATAGGGTGGTTTTGCCTGCCCCATTGGGGCCAATAATCGCGGTGATTTCCCCTTGATGCGCGGTGAAGGAAACTGCATCAACCGCTGTTAAGCCGCCGAATTGCATGGTGAGGTCTGTCACCTCTAATAAAGGAGTGCGCATCACTTTAGCTCATTTTTACAGTGGGTTGACGCACAGAAATGAGTCCGTTCGGCTTAAAGCGCATCACCAGAATCATAGCAAGCCCAAACAACACCATGCGATAATCCGCTAAACCCCTTGCTAGCTCAGGCAGAAGCACAAGAAACGCTGCGGCAATGCAAATGCCCCATAAGCTGCCCATGCCGCCTAACACCACCATCGCCACAATCATCGCTGTTTCATTGAATGTAAAACTTTCAGGACTCACAAACCCTTGTTTTGTAGCGAAAAATGCGCCTGCAAGTCCTGCAATGCCTGCGCCAATGCTATAGGCAGAGAGTTTAATCCGTGGCAGATTGATGCCGAGTGCCCGACAGGCAATCTCATCTTCGCGCATTGCTTCCCATGCTCGCCCCAACGGCAAGCAACGCAAGCGTTTTGAGACGACGTAAATAATAATCGCCAGCCCCAAAATGCAGTAAAATAAAAATATTAATCGGTGTTCAGAATTAAAGGGAATGTGAAAAAAGTCCTGAAAGGTAGGCAAACCGCTGCTGCTGGTGCGTCCGAATTCTAAGCCGAAAAATGTGGGGCGGGGCATCCCGCTCATGCCATTAGGCCCCCCTGTGAGCGATTGCCAGTTGGTTGCCACAATCCGCACAATTTCTGCGAATCCAAGGGCGACAATCGCCAAATAATCCCCTTGTACGCGTAAAATCGGCACACCAATAATCAGCGCAAAAATCGCGGCAACCAAGCCTGACAGCGGTACACACTGCCAAAATGAGAGCCCGTAATAATGCGAAAGCAGGGCTGTGGTATACGCCCCAATCGCATAAAAGGCGACATAGCCTAAATCCAACAATCCTGCCAGTCCCATGGTGATATTCAGCCCCCATGCGAGACAAATATAGAGAAGAACGAGTGTTGCAAGGTCAATGGTGCTGCGGCTGCTCAGAAAAGGTAATGCCAATAAGCCAAGGAATAATAGGGCTTTGAAGGCGTTTAAACTTTTTGCGGGCGGGAAAATGCTGAAAGAGGGCAGGGGGTGTTTTTTAAGGACGATGAGCACGCTGTTCGCCAAGAAAACC
>JBILKT010000100.1:0-6507 GCA_044376545.1 Alphaproteobacteria bacterium | reverse complement strand
GTTTTTTAATGGAAGATCCCATTATTTCTGCTCACCAGCAGGGAATGGATGATGCAAGGGATGGTTTACCCTGCAATCCTTCCTCGCTAGAGGAGTATTGTCAACAAGCGTATCGTGAGGGGTATGCCGAAACAATCCTCCTCATCGCCTATAACAAGGGCGTTGAAGATAAACAGAATAAACAGCCATCTCAGGCTGAGATGTATTCGGCGGATTCTCTCCCCAAATCTGGCCGGAGTGTCGGTGGGCTAAGCGCGGCCTCCGAACGGGAAGCCTATCTTTATGGATACAATGAGTTTGCTTCTTAATAGCCTCGGACCGATCAATAGCCTAAATTATTAGCCCCTCATCTTTTTTGGTGGTGGGCTATTTTTTTGCGCTATTACGCAACAATACCGCTTGCCCTCGGCCATCGGACAAAACACCCCCACGTTACCCCAAAACCCAAAACCGATCCCCGAAAACCGCCCTTACGCCCCCACAGGCTCTAACCCGCCAGCCCCCAACGTCGGCACGGAAGATTTTGCTTTGGTTTTGCCTTTTTTAGGGGACTTGGTTTTAATGCCATCGCGGTTGAGCGGCACGTCATTGAGCACGTCGGTAATCTCATCGCCCGACAGCGTTTCATACTCAAGCATCGCTTGCGCGAGTTTTTCCAAATCAGCGGCTTTTTCCACCAAAATGCTTTTCGCACGGGCATAGGCTTCTTCCACAATACGGCGGATTTCGCTGTCCACAAGGCTCGCTGTCGCATCAGACATGTTTTTACTTTGGGTATACGAATGCCCAATGAACACTTCTTGGCTATCTGAGCCGTAATGAAGAGGCCCTAACTTCGCACTCATGCCCCATTCGGTCACCATACGCCGCGCCATATCAGTTGCCATGCGAATATCGCTGGAGGCTCCCGTCGTTACTTTCTCCGCCCCGAAAGTAAGTTCTTCGGCAATCCGCCCGCCCATGGCAACGGCAAGGTCATCATGGAGTTTGGCTTTGGCGGTGGAATATCTGTCGCCTTCAGGCAGACGCATCACCATCCCTAACGCCCGACCGCGCGGAATGATGGTTGCTTTATGAATCGGGTCAGACTCAGGACAGTTGATAGACACAATCGCGTGTCCTGCCTCATGATAGGCGGTGAGTTTTTTCTCGTCATCACTCATGGCAAGGGAGCGGCGTTCTGCGCCCATCATCACCTTGTCTTTGGCTTGCTCTAATTCCTGCATGGAAACCGTGCGGCGGTTTTTGCGGGCGGCTAATAACGCTGCTTCATTCACCAAGTTGGCAAGGTCTGCGCCTGAAAAACCGGGGGTGCCACGCGCGATAGTCCGCGCATCCACATCTTCTGCCATGGGCACTTTTTTCAAATGCACCCGTATGATTTTCTCACGTCCCGACACATCAGGGTTGGGAACAACCACTTGTCTGTCAAAACGACCGGGGCGCAGCAAGGCAGGGTCAAGCACATCAGGGCGGTTGGTAGCGGCAATGAGGATAACGCCTTCATTCGCTTCAAAGCCGTCCATTTCCACAAGGAGCTGGTTGAGTGTTTGCTCGCGCTCATCGTTGCCGCCGCCAAGACCTGCCCCACGGTGTCTGCCCACTGCGTCAATCTCATCAATGAAAATAATGCACGGCGCGTTTTTCTTGCCTTGTTCGAACATATCGCGCACGCGGCTTGCGCCCACGCCGACAAACATTTCCACAAAGTCAGAGCCAGAAATGGTGAAGAACGGTACATTGGCTTCCCCTGCAATGGCACGCGCCAGCAAGGTTTTTCCCGTACCAGGAGGGCCCACCAGCAATACGCCCTTAGGGATTTTGCCGCCTAAGCGTTGGAATTTTTGCGGGTCTTTCAGGAAGTCAACCACTTCTTCAAGTTCGGTTTTGGCCTCGTCGATGCCTGCCACATCCTCAAACATGACGCGTCCTGATTTTTCCGTCAGCATACGGGCTTTGGATTTCCCAAAACTCATCGCTTTGCCACTGCCCGACTGCATTTGCCGCATGAAGAAAATCCACACGCCAATGAACAGCAACATCGGTACCCACGAAAGAATCACACTGCCCAACGTGCCCCCTTCTTCTGTTACACTGCCGCCACTGCTGGCAGGGCGGGCATGAATACGCACTTTTGCGTCTTGTAATTTTTTAACAAGATCAGGGTCATTCGGGCTATAGGTGACATAGCGCGTGGCGGGAGTATCCCGCAGAATGACAGTAATTTTTTCGCCCTGAATCAACACTTCCGAAACATTGCGAGCGGCAAGTTGCGAAGAAAATTCTGTGTAATCCATGGTTTGTGCGGTGTCTTTCGTGGTGTCTTGCAGGACATTAAACAGCCCCATCAACAACACCGCAATCACCACCCACACCATGATATTTTTGCCTAAAGGATTCACGTAACATGCCTTTCGAGAAGAGTATTATACCAATCATCCTAGTAGAGCATAATTGATATTTTCCGTATTTTATGGACCCCAGCCTGCGCTGGGGATTCGCTCGGAGTGGTTGCTTACTCAAGTCGAATCACCAGCGAAAGCTGGTGTCCAGTTACTTAATTTACAAGGTATTCCTTTAGAAATTTAAGTGGCTTGGTATTATTAGCATGGTGCTGCATATCACAGTTCTGGGGGAAAAGCGATAAGAGCACACAAAAGATAATATGGGAAAAAAATACTCCTTTGCAAGGTCTGTTCGGAAAGGAAGTATACCGCTCGCACCTGAAGATCTGCAAATAAATCTTGCGAGCGGTAAAGCCCGCGCGGCGCCCCAGCGAAACGTTGCACATTCTTCATGTGCAAAAGGTATAGAGCTGTTATACCGAATAATACAACTCAAACTCCACAGGATGCGGTGTTTGCTCTAAACGGTGCACTTCTGTCCACTTAAGGTCTAAATAGCCATTGATAAAGTCTTCCGTAAACACATCGCCTTTTCGTAAAAAAGCATTGTCTGCCGCTAAGGCTTCCAGTGCTTCGCGGAGCGAGCCACACACGGTGGGGACGTTCTTCAGTTCTTCTGGGGGAAGATCATAGAGGTTTTTGTCCATCGCCTCCCCTGGATGAATTTTATTCTGAATGCCATCCAAGCCTGCCATTAACATGGCCGCAAAGGCAAGGTAAGGGTTTGCCGCAGGATCAGGGAAGCGAATTTCAACACGCTTGCCTTTCGGGCTTGCCACATAAGGAATACGGCAAGAAGCAGAACGGTTGCGCGAGGAATATGCCAGCAATACAGGCGCTTCATATCCCGGAACAAGGCGCTTGTAACTGTTGGTTGTGGGGTTGGTAAAGGCGTTGATGGCTTTGGCGTGCTTGATAATCCCGCCAATGTAATATAGGGCGGTTTCTGATAAGTCTGCATAGCCATTGCCCGCAAACAGAGGCTTGCCTGCTTTCCAGAGCGACTGGTGCACGTGCATCCCTGAGCCATTATCGCCATAAATGGGTTTTGGCATGAAGGTTGCTGTTTTGCCATAGGAGTGCGCCACATTATGCACGACATATTTATAAATTTGCATGGTATCGGCCATTTGCACGAGCGTCCCAAATTTAATGCCAAGCTCATGTTGAGCGGGCGCCACTTCGTGGTGGTGTTTTTCCACTTCCACGCCCATTTCTTCCATAACGGTAACCATTTCTGCACGCAAATCCCCACAAGAATCAACGGGGGCAACAGGGAAGTATCCGCCTTTTGGCCCAGGACGGTGCCCCATGTTTTTCTCAGGGTACTCACGCCCTGAATTGCTCGGGTTTTCATCGGAATCAAGAGAGTAAAAGCTATGGGTTTGCGAAACCTTAAAGCGTACATCATCAAACACGAAAAATTCTGCTTCAGGGCCGAAATAGGCGGTGTCACCCGCACCGGAGGATTTAATATACGCCTCTGCTTTCTTCGCAATCGTGCGGGGATCGCGGCCGTATCCTTGACCTGTTGCAGGGTCAAGAATATCACAGAACAAAATTAGAGAAGGTTGTGCAGAAAAGGGGTCCATATGCGCTGTGGTAGGATCGGGCAGCAAAATCATGTCGGATTCGTTGATTGCCTTCCAGCCTGCAATGCTGGAGCCGTCAAACATAATGCCGTCCGTAAACACATCATCGTTGATGGTGCTGATATGCTGGGCAGTATGATGCCACTTGCCTCTAGGATCGGTAAAACGGAAATCAACAAACTTAACATCATGCTCTTTGAGCATTTCATAGACTTTTTTGACAGCGGACATGATAGACACTCTTTAATGGAACATTAATTTGAATAGGGGGGACTTGCACAGAGCGGTGTTTTTTTATCTTCCCTTAAAAACTTCACCTGCATGAGTCCTATAGACATCACACTATAGGGCACCTCTAAAAACCCTTTTATCGGGATGAGTGGCTAGGAAAGAAAAATTTCTGAAACGTAAGCGTACTAAGGGGTACGTGCGGATTCAGACATTTTTCTTGACGACGCCAATCGCCCTAGAAAAGAGGTTTTTAGAACTGCCCTATAAACCCGCACTAGAAACTGGACCCCAGCCTTCGCTGGGGATTCGTTCTGAGTATACATACACTGGTCGAATCCCCAGCGAAGGCTGGGGTCCAGAAAACAAACTCTTGGTGCATTTTATAGTGTGATGTCTATATACCTGTGACCTGCTGCACAGGTACAGAAGACACAACAACGTTGATAAGGCAGGTTTTGCAGGCTGGCAAGCACAATTTAATTTTCAGAAATAATTGTTTCAAGCCATGTACGCGCTAAAGGATCCTGTGTTACCCACACCCCTGATGCCATGCTAACCACCGTGTCATTGTCCCACACACAAGGCGTTGTAAGGCGCACGGGATGGGGCAGGGGGCGGAGAGCTTCGCCCATTTTTGTATTGTTAATCTGTTGCCAGCCGAGGGTGCCGAGTGGTTTAATGTTCTCAACTGTGCCATTCAGTAAAAATCGCCCGTCCCATAGCGTTTCTGCGCCTTTAAGGGTGTTTTTTGTGCAGGCAGCGGGTTCACGGCATAGGGTGAGGGTATCGCCTGTTAAAAACAGCAGACAGCCATGTAAAGTGCGCTTTACAAAGGGTTTTTGCAGTGTTTTTTCTAATTCAAGCAGATTTTCTAGTCGCGGTGGTTTTGTATTCCCACTCACCGCCATAAGCAGGCTACGCAAGCACCTCAGGGTGATTTCTTGGGGAGATTTTAGAAAATTGGAGAGAGAAATGTGGACATAGCCTTGGGCATGGGCACGGGCGGTGGCTCGAAGATGTCTTAATGCATAGTGTTCAAGGGCAGCGTCGCTGCGAGAAAGATTGTCCATCGCGTGACTAATGCGTTCAACAGAAACGCCTGAGTCCCGCAGAATGCCTAAGAGTTGGCGCATTTTGGTGCGAGTATATTTGGGGTTATGATTGCTGGGATCGTCAATCCACGATTTTTCACGGGCTGTAAGCGTTGCTTTGAGCCGCTCTGGAGGCACTTTTAACAGCGGGCGACACAATAAAATGCCGTTTTGGTCGCGGATTGCTGCCATGCCTTTTAAGCCGTGCACGCCGCTGCCCCGAGCAAGGCGGATTAGAAAGGTTTCAGCCTGATCCTGTAGATGATGCCCTAAGAAAAGTTGGGGGATATTTTGCGATGTGCAATAGGCTGTCATCAAGGAATATCGCGCCTCTCGAGCCAACTCGTGTATGTTTGAGGTAGGTTTTTCACCCTCCCACACCAATATTTCATGAAAAATGCCCTCTACGGTGCACCATTCCTTGACCTTAGCCGATTCTACTGCAGATCCTTCCCGCAAGCCATGATCCACCGTGAGTGCCACCAACGCTGCTTGACCCCATTCTTTGAGGAGCAACAGCAACGCCATGCTGTCCGCCCCGCCTGATACCGCGACTGCTACGCGGTCGGCAGGCGGAAAATCAGCCATTAAAACAGAAAATTCAAGCGCTGTTACTGTGTTTTTTACTGGCACGCCAACTTGGTTTTTTCTTGCTCTGCGCGGGTTTTAAGGGCAGGGCTGGCTGTGGGATAATCGGTTGGCAGACGAACAAACGCTTTGCAGGCTTGCTCTTTATTGCCCAATGCCTTGAGTGACATGCCTAATTTTAATAAAGCATCTGGGGCTTTTGTGTTTTTAGGGAATTTCTGGTAGCCTTTGAGGAATTCTGCGGTGGAATTGTTATATTCTTTGCGAACATAGTAGGTCTCGCCCAACCAGTATTGTGCGTTGCCTGCGAGAGTGTTGTCAGGATATTTTTTCAGGAAAGCCGTAAAATCTGTTGCTGCCCCCTTGTAATCAGCGCGTTTGAGCTTGGCGAATGCTGCATTATAAGCATCTTCCGCTGTGCCGCTAGTGAGATCCCCCGTTTGCGCGGGGGCGGCGGGCGCGTCACTCGGGAGGGGTGTTAAGTTTTTTGTCGCATCGGGTGTAGAGGCTGTTGTTGTTGCGATTGATTTTTGTTTTTCCAGCGTATCAAGTTTTTTTTGTAACTGTTGCGTGAGGAATTTTTGCTGCTCAAAATCACCT
>JBILKT010000012.1:0-18723 GCA_044376545.1 Alphaproteobacteria bacterium | reverse complement strand
GTACTTTAGGAAATTTGTCGACTATTGGGAAAAAAAAGGACACCTTCAACAATGGAAAGGGCAGATATACGTTGATAACAGGCAAGCGGGGCTCAATCTCAGCAAGCATCCGTTCGTGGGGCTCCCCTCCATGGCATCGCTTGTGCGTTTATTAAATTCTGAACAACAAACCGTTTTTCGCACCCCCATTACACGCTTAGAAAAAGTGCAGGGCGGCTGGCGTTTATTTAGTAACGCTAAAGACTGTGGGTTCTTTGATAGCGTTGTACTCGCCGTTCCGAGCGCTATAAGCTATGCTCTTCTTGGTTCTGCACCAGATTTGCAACAACACATCAAACCGTGTCTGAAATTTTTGCCTATCTGGGTTGTTGCTGCGGGATTTGCGCAAAAACTCCCCACACCCTATGATGCCTTGGCAGTGACGCAATCCTCCTTTACATATGCGTTTCGAGAATCAAGCAAACCGCAGCGTTCTAAAAAAGAAGCGTGGGTATTGCATGCTCATTTACAATGGTCGCAGGACAATTTGGGGATAACAGAAGAACAAGCCAGCGCGAAAATTATTGAGGCTTTTTTAAGTCATCTTAAAGTCTCTACGCTTACAGCAACATACAGCGCCGCAAAGCTTTGGAAACGCGCATATGTGGAAAAACCCTTGGGTAAACCTTGTTTATATGCTGACGGCATCGGTATCTGCGGAGATTGGCTGTTGGGGCGCCGTATCGAAGATGCCTTTTTAAGTGGCGCACACATGGCTACAGAGCTTATTAGAACGGGATAACCGCAACCCCCAATGCTTTTTGTAAACGTATATACGCAAGGGAAGCATTAGTTTTTAAGGTGATAAGCGTAATAATTGCGGCGTCACGTTCCGTCTGCGCCGTGGTCAGATCTGTCATATCCGTGAGGCCATTTGCAAACCGTTTTTGTGCTATATCCACAGTACGTATTCTTTTTTGTTGCACAACTTGTTGCAAGGTAACAGAATTCATGCCCTGCAGATAATCAGAAAGCGCCGTTTTTGTTTCTTGCAAGGCAGTATTAATCGTGTTTTCATATGCTAGCAGCGCTTGTTGATTCCGTGCTTCTGATGCTTTTACAGCGTCTCGCAGGCGTCCAAAATTCAAAACGGGTGTCGTTACCGAAGAAGCCAGTGACCAAATAGGATTGCTAGCAAGTCGTGCATCGGTTGTGCCTTCTTGTACACCAAAAAACGATGCTATGCTCAGTTTTGGGAAAAGATTCGCTTCTGCTTCTGCCACATCAGCGTGCGCGGCTGCTAAATTTTCTGACGCAACACGGACATCTGGGCGTAATTGTAGGCGAGTAATCCCTATTGATAGGGTATCTCGCAGTGTTGGCGGTGTAAGTGAACGGGCAGACGCAGATTGCAGTAATGTCGCAACACCGTTATCCCGCACATTAAGGAGCCTTTCAAGCTGATAGCAGGCTGTGTTTCGAGCCGCTTCTGCTTGAGGCAAAACGGTTGCTATTTGTGCGCGTTGCGCCCGTGCACGCTCCACAAAGGAGGCATCAATAAGTCCTGCCGTCGCACGACTATTCAGTAAGTTGATTTGCTGGTCTGTTACTTTTAGTAAGGCGTTTGTGGCATTCAGCGTATCAGTTGCTTGCCGCCATTCCACCACAGCGCGTGCGATATCTGCGATGAGCGTGTTGCGAACGCCTTCAATTTCCCATGCACGCGCTTGTGTGCGAGCATTTGCAGCATCAACCGTACTTTGGATGCGCCCAAAAAGATCTATTTCCCATGTCGCATCAAACCCTGTTTCTGCAATAGTTTCACTTGCAGGAATATTTTTATTACCCCGTGTTACCCCCGTTGTTGCATTGATATTGGGGAAAAATCCTGCGCCCGCAATCCCCCTTAAAGCCCTTGCTTCTTTAAGACGGGCTTCTGCAATCCTGATGTCAATATTCTGCGCTTGACTTATGTCAACCAGCTTGTCCAAGAGGGGATCGTTAAAATGATGCCACCATTGTTCCCGTGCTGCCGCCGTTTTTTGTGACCTATTTTGTGGTATGATTGCTCCAGACTTTTCATCCCAAGGGGGAGTGAAAGTATTACAGGCTGCAAGCAACAAACACATGAGACCTACGACACAAGCAGTGTGTGCAAAGCGCCGTGATGGCGACAAAAATGCTATTTTATTCATTGTGATGTTGCCTCTATTGCAATGAATACATCAAGTTGCTCGCCAATAAAAGGACGTTCTTTTGCGTCTTTAAGCATGTAAATGACTTGTAATACACGCGTATCGACACGTTGCCCCGAAACAGCTAAGTTTTGTTTCAGTCGCACAAAGGGTTCGAAACGCACAAATTGCAGGGGGATGGTATGGGTCGGATTACCTCTTTTGCTGCCTGTTGCCTTTGCATGAGGCTGAACGCGGCTTGCATTTTCTTCATCAATTTCTACGCGCACATGCAGCGTGCTGGTGTCTCCCATACGCATGAGTGGCTCGCTGCTTGCATTTGTTGCAACAGATTCTCCTGCCCTGACATTGATCGATAAAATTTCGCCATCCATCGGTGCTTTTATGGTGAGACGCTCTTTGGTGGTACGCGCTTGTTGCAGTTGAGCGGCTGTTTCTGTAACACGCGCTGCGCCCAATTGCGCTGCATATTTGCGTGTATTGACGTCATTTTGTGAAACAGCGCGACTATCGGCAATATTTTGCACGATTGCATATTGTGCCACAGCCTCTGCTGCTTGCACCTTTGCAGCTGCCAAGGATGCTTCTAGGATTGCGATTTGCGCGTCTATATCTCGCGTATCGAGACTAAAAAGTTTGTCCCCCTTTTTCACAATATCGCCCACTTTCACAGGCACAGCACGCACAATACCAGCAAGATCACTCCCAATACTCACCACTTCGCTTTTTGGCTCTACAACGCCAATTCCCGCAACGGTATTAACAAAAGGAGAGGAGGGGGGCGTTACGTAGGGTTCTTGGGCAGGGGCGGGCGATCGCCCCAGCACGCTTACTAACGCAAATCCAAAGCCAATTGCAGCTAACAACGGCAACTTTACCCCTCTGGTTTTTTGTAAAATTTTGAGCATGGCTTATTCTTCTCCTTCTCCTTTAAATTCCGCAGGGGTATAATCACCAATAATACGCCCATCAGACATCTCTAGAATGCGATCCGCAAAACGATAAATACGATTGTCATGGGTGACGATCAGCGCCGCGCGATTTTTATCATTCGCAACAGTCCGCAAAATTTCCATCACGGACAGTCCTGTTTTGGCATCTAAAGCTGCTGTGGGCTCATCACAAATTATCAAGCGCGGATTGTGCACCAGCGCACGTGCAATGGCGACGCGTTGCTGTTGCCCGCCCGATAACTGTCGAGGGAGTTTTTCTGTTTGCCCTTCCATGCCAATTTTATTGAGCACAAGTCGTGCTTGTTCAACCGCTTGTTTGTCTTTCATGCCAGCAGAAAATAGCGGTATAGCGGCGTTTTCTGCCGCCGTTAAAGAGGGGAGCAAGTTGTATTGTTGAAAAATAAAGCCGATATTTTTTCGTCTGCAGAGCACTTTTTGCGTATCGCGCATGGTTTGCAGTGGTGTGCCTAACAGGGTAATTTCACCGCTTGTGAGCGATAAAATCCCCGAAATAATAGAAATGAGGGTTGTTTTGCCACAGCCAGAAGGCCCCACCAGCATGGTTAATTCGCCCATGCGGATATCGGCAACAATATCGTGCAATACGCGTATTGTGTCGTCCCCGACAGCAAAATCTTTATTCAGATGATCAATGTGCACCGCTATTGTCATGTTATCCTCTGAACACAATCGCGGGGTCTAGGGTTAACACTTTACGCAAGCTAAAAAGAATAGAAAAAAGGATAATCACGCTAATCACAACCCCTGTGCCTGCCACTACCTGCCAATGCAGCACAAAGCCTTTTAAGGCGGGGACATCAGCGGTCACTTTAAAGAATAGTGCTGTAAAACCAATACCTAAGCCATACCCTGCAGCGCCCACAATGCCTGCTTGCGTGAGCACCATTTTAAGAAGCTGCCCGTTTGTAACTCCCACCGCCTTCATCGCGGCAAATTGTTTCAAGTTTTCCACCACGAAAATATAGAACGTTTGCGCGGTAATCGCCGCACCAATAATAATTCCCAGAACGATCGTGATGCCAAAATTAATGGGAATGCCCGTGCGTTCCAGAATATAGTTAATGCTCCGCCATGCAAATTCCTCTTGGGTCAACGCTTGCAAGCCTGTTTGTGTTGTTATTTGTTGTTTGAGTGCTTGCAAATCCATGCCTTGCCGCGCTTTTACGAGGATAAACGGCAGTTTATTGCGGGTAGGGGGTGTTACCTCCATCGCCGTATTATAAGACACATACATAATCGGGAAGGTAAAAAAGGTGGGATTGACATCGCAAATCGCATTAATGGTGAGGCGATTATCGTTCAACTCAATATGTTTACCAATACTCAGGGGTTGCTTTGGCCATGTAAAGAAATAGCCATTCTTGTCCATCATCGCTGTTTGCGGCTTTTGAATAGCGAGGGGATCGCCCATCACCATTTTCGGGCAAATGCCTACCAAAGATACATCGTCAACGCCAATAAGCTGCACCTGCTGCGTTAACCCATCGGGCATACGAATTGTTGAAAGCCCTTTATAAAAAGGCACTGCCCATTCTACGCCTGCAACCGATCGAACATTACTCAGCTCAATCGCGCGCATGGGTTCTACCTCTTCGATATAACGCACCCGCTTATCCATCACCCAAATATCAGCTTCGCTAATGGAATAAATCGCACTGGCGGTGCGTGCCATTAACCCAATAAAAATTGACACCTGTTGCGCCATCAGCAACGTTGCGAACGTCACACCAAACACCAAGCCAAGGTATTTAGCGCGATCTCCGAGTAACATTTTAATGGCGACTGAACGCACGAAAGCGACCTTTTTTTTTTGTGAACTTTATAGTATCATAATATATCGATATACGAAACTTTCAAGTACTAAAATGAAAAAAAATTCAGAGTCATTGCATGCTCCTATCAAACGGGGACGTCCGTTGGATGAAACAAAACAAGAAAAAATTCTTGATGTTGCCGCCTGTCTTTTTTTAAAAAATGGATTTCATGCCACCAGCATGGATGACATTGCGGCAGAAGCAAGCATGTCAAAATTAACACTGTATCGCCGATTTCCCGATAAAAATGCTCTGTTCGTAGCTGTAATAGAGTGTAAATGCCAAGAATATGTTCCCGATGAGATTTTTTCTGTATTTGATGTTGAAACACCTAGAAGTGCCTTATTTACTGTTGGTAAAGCGTTTTTTTCGTTGATTTTAAGTGACGATGCGATTGGCATGTATCGCATGATGGCAGCTGAAGCGAGTCATAATCCTGCACTCACACAACTTTTTTATGATACAGGTCCCAAACGGGTAAAATCCTTAATGACAGAAAAAATAGCACAACTTGCAGCAAGTGAAGGGATGCATATTCCCAATCCTGAAGAAGCAAAGAATTTCTTTATCGCGCTGTTTACGGGAGCAGACATATATATGCGTCGATTGCTGAACATTGCGCCCCTCGCAACAGAAGCAAGTATCATTGAGTATGTTGACACTGTAACAGATCTTTTTATGCGTCAGTATGGTGTTTAAAAATCACTACTTGGCAAAAAGGATAGGTAACTCCCTAGCTACTGTCATCTTCTGGTCCTCAAGGTACGCACTAGGGACTAGGGATAAGGAAAAAGAAGGGACTATTTTGATGCTCTTTCTTTTCCTCGTCCCTAGTGCCTCGCGCCCCGTGCCTTGAAGAGTACCTAGGGAGTTACGATTGGTATTAGCTATTAATAAAATCAGGGGCTGTCTTGCTTTTTGAGGGCATTTCATGCGCTGTTGGGGGCGCAATCGCTTGCTCCTCATAAAATCCCCCTAATGCATGCTGAATATCCCGCTGCGCCTCTGCAAGGCTTGCTGATTCTAGCATTTTGTGAAAATCACCTATAACAGCGCGTGCTTTGGCGGTAAGCTGCCCCATTTTTCGCATGATAACAGGAAGATCTTTGGGATCTAAGACGACCAACGCGACGACTGCAATGAGCAATAGTTCAGACCAGCCAATGTCAAACATGACACTACCTTTTTGTGGTTTCGTGTGTGCTGTCGTCAGGTTTTTTATCTATCGTCGGCGTTTCGCTATCTTTCAGGCCTTTTTTAAAGGCGTTAATACCCTTACCAATATCACCCATAGCTGTTGGCAGCTTGCCTAAGCCAAATAAAATAACAATGGCAATAAGCACGATAAGGAGGTGTCCTAAACTGAGTCCCATAATATTTTATCCCAAACAAGCGCTGAGGCTCTGTTGCAGTCGTTCCCAACTTTCCTTACGGATAGCGGGAACGGCGGCGGCAATTTCCTGCATTTCTTGTAACACACCTGAGCAGTGTAATGCAACATCACACCCCGCTTCTAAGGCACGGCGTGCATTTTCTCCCACTGAATAGGGCAATGCTTTCATGTTCACATCATCCGAAAGAAGCACACCACTAAAGCCTATCTCCTCTCTCATAACATTTTCAATCAGTGTTTTGGAGAATGTTGCAGGATTATTTTTATCTATATCATTATAAACGATATGCGCCGTCATTGCCCAAGGCATTGTGTGCAGTGCTGTAAACGGCGCAAAATCGGTGTTATGCAAGATTTCGCGCGTTGCTGTAACAACGGGCAAGTGTTCGTGACTATCGACTGTGGCTCTCCCATGTCCTGGAATGTGCTTAATGATGGGAATAACGCCGTTTTCAAGAAAGCCCTCTGCCGTGGCACGGCCTAAATCAATAATGGCGGCGATGTCATTACCGTAGGCACGATTGCTGATGATGGCGTGGCTACCCTCTGCAGGAATATCCAATACAGGGGCGCAATTCACAGTGATGCCCAGTTCGGTTAAGTCAGCAGCGATGCTGCGTGCCTGATCAAAAGCGGCTATTCTGGCGCGATCGGGATTATCTTTCCACAACTCATAAAAAAACCATGCGGGTTTACGTTGTGGCCATTCAGGCGGGGCAAGACGCATCACACGGCCGCCTTCTTGATCAATGAGAATAGGCACAGGATCAAAAGGCACGCAGGCTTTTAGACTCGCAACCAAGTCACGCACCTGTGCACGGTTATCACAATTACGTGCAAAAAGAATAAATCCTACTGGTTGCACCGCCTCAAAGAAGCGTTGTTCTTCGGCTGAAAGCGTTAATCCTGCACAACTAAAAATAACAGGGAGCATTATTTTGCAACAATACAGGTTTGGTTCGTGGTTTTTAGTTTTGTACAAACCGTGTCTGCCAGCGTTCTGTTTGCCAATACCCCCGCTTGCAGGCGATACAGCGTCTTACCATTGGCTTGGACAGGTACGATATGGGGGTTTAGTGATCCTAGAACAGCAGAATTTTTGCTAGAAAGCGTTTTCCATGCATTTTTTGCAAGGACTTCTGAGCTAAAAGCACCGAGTTGCACGCGTAATCCTGCAGCAACAGGGCTTGCAGTTGCAACTGTTGCTGTTTTTGTGCTGACTGGTTCTTTTGCTATTTCTTTAACAATATTTTTTACTGTTTTTTCTGCAGGCCTTTGCGTTTGCTCAATTCTTTTTACCACAACTTTTTGTAGTGGTTTCGCGGCAACAGCATTCTCTTCTTTTGGCGCAACGACAACGGGTTTTGTTGGTTTTATCGTTTTACGGGGCTGCGTTAGCACCGCAGGTGTCTTGTCCGCAGCGTTGTCGTCAATAGGAGCAGATTCCTCCACCACCGCTTTTGCGGAGTCTGCTGTTGTTGTCATGCTTTCTTCGGTTTTGGTTTTAATATTAAGCGGCACGGCAACACTATCCGCTTTTTGCTGATAGGCATTTTGCAAAACAGATTTTGCCTCTTCCACGTTTTTAGATGGGGATGTAGATGGGGATACAACGCTGTTTATCGCACGTTCTTCGTTTGTGTTCGCGATGTCTACTAAAGAACGGGGCTCCTCGTCAGCACTGCGCGGCTTTTCAAGCGTTTTGACTATTGGTTGTTCTGGTAGGGGCGCAAGTTTTTCTGTTTTTGCTGTCGCATCAGGCGTGCCAGATGTCCGGTTATATACTTCCATTTCTTTATAAGGCGCTTCTGCGCCTTCGGGATTATCAGGGCGAATGCGTGTGTAGGGTGTTTTTGGCTCAACTGTCGCAACAACAGATTCTCCGCCTGATTGACGGCTTTTATTATAACTAAAAACGAGCAGCGATACAAATGCGCCAATCGCAAGCGCGGCAACAACCAAACGCTTTCTAGAGCGTACCGTTTTCTCAACGTCGTCTTCTGCATAAATACTGCTGCTGGTAAAACGGTGCAGGGGTGTTTCTTCTTGTTTTTCTGCGGTGTTTTGCATGATGTATTCCTCTACATTTCTTCTACAGGTGTTACGCCTAAAAGGGCTAATCCCGACTCTAGCACGGCAAGCATTGCTTGTAATAATGCAAGGCGTGCTACCGTGGTAGCAGAGTTTTCCATATCAATAAAGCGTAATTCTGCATGGTCACGTCCTTTATGCCAGAGGGCATGAAACGCATGCGCAATGTCATAAAGATAAAATGTTAAACGGTGTGGTTCGTGGGCAATAGCCGCTGTTTCAACAATGCGGGGGAAGCCCGCAAGCCATTTGATTAAGGTGAGTTCTGCCTCATCATCAAGCACGGACAAATCAAGATCATCCCAATTTTTTAGCGTATTGTGCGAAAATTGTTGCGCTGCATGACGCAATACAGAGTGGGCACGTGCATTTGCATATTGCACGTAAAACACAGGGTTATCCTTGCTTTGCTCGGTTGCTTTCGCAATATCGAAATCAAACACGATATCGTTTTTGCGCGTGAGCATCATAAAGCGAAGGACATCTTTGCCCAAATCATCAATAATATCCCGTGCCGTCACAAACGTTCCTGCGCGTTTTGACATTTTATAGGGCTGTCCCTCTTTAAATAAATTTACCAGCTGGCAGAGCTTAATATCTAGCTTGACGTTCCCGCCCGACAACGCCGCAACAGCGGCCGCCATGCGCTTCACATAGCCTGTGTGATCTGCCCCCAGCATGATAACCTGATACGCAAAGCCACGCTCTACTTTATCCAGCAGATAGGGCATATCGCTCGCGAAATATGTCCACGACCCATCGGCTTTTTGCAAGGCTCTGTCTTCATCATCCCCGAACGCGGTGGAGCGGAAAAGTGGCTGTTCCCGTGGTTGCCAATCGTCATCCTGTTTGCCTTTGGGAGGGGCTAAGGTGCCAATATAGTAATAGCCGCGCGTTTCAAGAACTTTGATTGCTTTTTCCACGCCGCCTGCATCCAACACCGCCTGTTGGCTGACAAATACATCATGATAGATGCCCAAGGCGGCAAGATCTTCGCGAATCAATGCCATCATCGCGCTAATGGCTTTTTCCTTAAAAACAGGCAGCCATTCAGTTTCAGGCTTATTTTTCCAAATATCTCCGTCTGCCGTTGCGATAGCTTGCCCTAATGGCTTCAAGTATTCTCCGGGATAAAATCCTTGAGGAATGTCGCCAATAGCATCGCCTAACGCTTCGCAATAGCGCAAAAATGCTGATCGTGCCAAGGTTTCAACCTGCGCCCCTGCATCATTAATGTAATACTCACGGGTGACGTGAAAGCCGACTTTAGCCAGCAGATTTGCAAGCACATCCCCAAACACCGCGCCCCGTGTGTGCCCTAAATGTAAGGGCCCCGTGGGATTGGCAGACACATATTCGATGTTGACGCGTTCGTTTTTCCCTAGATTGCTTGCGCCGTAGCTTGTGCCTGCTTCCAAAATAGTCAGTATTTGACTCTGCCAAAACAGAGGCGTGAGTGTTAGGTTCAGAAAGCCAACCCCTGCTACATGGGTATTTAAAATGTCAGGATGTACGGCAAGTTGTGCCTGTAATAAGGCTGCTAAAGCGCGTGGTGGCACGCCTGCTTGTTTGCTTAACACCAAGGCAGCATTGGTTGCCATGTCCCCGTGAGCGGGATCTTTGCACGGTTCAACAACAACTTTGGCCGTGTCTAATACGGCTGGTAATGCACCATGCTGTTGCAATTCAGCGATGGCTGTTGCAATGACTTTTTCAAAAACGGTATAAATATTATTCATATAGGACTAGGCTCTGTTGTGGACGCGCTTTCAGACCACAATACTGTAAAATCGGTGCTGCGATATACAGCGAAGAATAAGTACCAATAACAATACCCCAAATCATCGCCAAACTGAATGCCGCCGTAGTTTTTGCCCCGAAAAAATACAGACACAAAACGGCAATTAAGGTTGTTGAAGCCGTAATAATCGTGCGTGAAAGCGTTTCATTGAGGCTTTGGTCGAGAATACCCAGCAACGGCATTTTTTTGTATTTCCGCAAATTATCGCGCACTCTGTCAAAAACGACAATCGTGTCATTCATGGAATACCCTGCAATGGTAAGGATTGCGGCGACAGTGGAGAGGTCAAAATCGAGTCCAAACAACGCAAAAAAACCAACGGTGGTAATAACATCGTGCACCAGTGCGGCAAGCGCGCCAACCCCATATTGCCATTCAAAGCGTGCCCAAACATAGCACACAATAGATAATAACGCGATAATCACCGCAACAGCCGCCTTTTGCGCCAAGTTGCTGCCCACGCTAGGCCCCACAAATTCGACACGACGATACTCAAACTCAGCGGGTAACGCTTGTTTTATGCGGGTCACAACAGCATTTTGCTGTTTTACATCTTCTAATTTCACCCGAATGAGAATGTCAGCCGCAGAACCAAAGTTTTGCACGGTTACATCGCCTAAATTCAGCGTTGCAAGTTTCGCCCGAACGCCTTGCATATCAATGATTTCAGAGGATTTTGCTTCTAAAAGTAATCCGCCGCGAAAATCAATGCCCAAATTCAGCCCTTTGGTGCAGACCAGCGCAATCGATGCTAGTATTAGCACCAGAGATAGCAGCAACGCAGGAATGCGCCGCTTCATAAAAGCAAAGGAAGACGTTTGTTTGACAAAACGGATGAGCATAATAAATCACTGATTAATTTTTGTTTGCCGTAGCAAAGCGATTATGTGCAGCCATGGGCAACGTTTTTGGTTTTGTTTTCAGCCAGCCAATAACCAACCATCGCGTCACCACAATGGCTGTATAAACAGAGGTTACAATACCAATGGTCAGCGTCACCGCAAAGCCTTTGATAGGCCCTGTACCAAAGACAAACAATACAAATGCCGCAATAAGCATGGTGATGTTCGCATCGGTGATGGTGTTGGTGGCTTCTTTAAAACCCACATCGATAGCTTGTAATAGCGAGCTCTGCCGACGATATTCCTCGCGCATCCGCTCAAAAATAATCACGTTTGCGTCAACGGCCATGCCAATGGTCAGCACAATTCCTGCAATCCCTGGGAGCGTGAGTGTTGCATCAAGCAACGTCATTATCGCCACAATCAACAGTAAATTGAGCACGAGGGCAACGACAGAATACCAGCCAAATCGACCATATAACACAATCATATACAGCGCGACTAACACCAACCCCAGAACACTGGCAAGCTTTCCAGCAGCAATCGAATCAGCGCCCAACCCTGCACCAATGGTGCGCTCTTCAATCACAGTAAGAGGGGCAGGCAATGCGCCAGAGCGCAGCAATAACGCCAAGTCTTTTGCAGATTCTGTGGTGAAATTACCGCTGATGATGCCCGATCCGCCCAAAATGGCTTCACGAATAACGGGCGCACTAATCACTTCTTTATCAAGCACTATTGCGAAGCGCTTTCCCACATTTTCGGTGGTTGCCCGACCAAATTTTTGTGCGCCAATGGTGTTAAAACGAAAGCTCACAACGGGCTGACTTTCTTGAAAAGTGGCTTGCGAATCTGTCAATGTTTCGCCATTAACCATCGCTCGGCGCAACACAGGCAAATAGCCTTGCGCCGTCCCCGCATCCTTTGCTTGTTGTACAGGCATCACTACTGTATTCAGCGGCACGGCTGCTTTTGGAGTATTAACCGCACCAATTTTTTCATTTACTAAGTTAAAACTCAGTTTGGCGGTTTTTCCCAACAATTGCTTTAAACGTTGTGGATCGCTCACCCCCGGTAATTGCACAAGAATTTTATCATTTCCCTGTTGCTGAATCAGCGGCTCTTTGGTGCCTGTTTCATCAAGGCGGAGGCGAATAATTTCTAAGGAACGCTCAAGGCCGCGCTTGGCTGTTTCAGCGAGTACTTTTTCATCGAGGGTGAGTTGCACGCCCAAAGACGTTTGCTCCCAGTTTCCTGAAACGCCTGATTTACGGCGTAGGACATCGCGCGTTTTATCTGCTTCTGCCACGGAGGTAGAAACAAGAAAAACACCTTCAGAAGACTGAGATACAGACCCTTTGAGGTTTTCGTTACGCAATGTTTCTTGCAGGGTGTTTGAAATTTCCTGCAGGGTATCTGCTTTCAGTGTCGTGGTATCAAGCTGCAGCAAAAGATAGGATCCCCCCTGTAAATCCAATCCTAGATTAATGTGTTTACTGGGCAACCATTGGGGAAATTTTTCTGTCACGGCTGTGGGCAAAAAAGTGGGGACAGCAACAAGCACGCTGAACAGCGCGGCGACGAATATTGAGATAACACTAAAGCGGCTAATGTGTATCATGCGGGTGTTTTGCTGGTTTTAGTACGGGGAGATTTTGCAGTTTTTTTAGGCGGCAGCACGTCGTTTGCAGGTACTTTTGTCAACACAGTTGCAATCGTGTTTTTCTGCACACGAACAACCACGCTATCGGCCACTTTCACAGAGACTTCTGCCTCGTCAACACCTTCAACACTGCCAATAACGCCGCCTGCAGTGACCACTTTATCGCCACGCTTCAGATTATTGAGCATAACTTGATGTTGTTTTAGTTTTTTCTGTTGCGGGCGAATGAGTAAAAAATAAAATACGCCAAAAATAAGCACCAATGGCAACATCCCCATGAATGGTGCGGGTGCAGGGGCAGCAGCACTCGCTTGAGCAAACGCGGTTGAAGTAAACATTATTTTTCTCCTGATTAATTTTCGCGCACTATAGCGAACCTGAAACGAGTTTCCATATAAAAATTACCATATAAAAATTAACTAGAGTCGTGCTCAAATCCTGTTATACTGAGAATCGGGCGATAAAACGGAGAGAGATGATGAAAAACCCCATGCAACAAATGCTACAACAAGCGCAAGCAATGCAACGCAAAATGCTGGAAGCACAAGCACAGCTGGAACAGACGGAAGTGGAGGGGGCTTCTGGCGGCGGCATGGTGAAAATTCGCCTGAATGGCAAGAACGAAATGCTTGGGATTTCAATAGATTCAACGCTTGTGAGTGTTGATGAAAAAGAAATGCTAGAGGATCTGATTGTTGCTGCCTATAATGATGCACGGACAAAAATTGAAGAGGAAACAGCGAAAAAAATGGGCGCGGTGACGGGCGGTATGCAACTCCCTGCAGGGATGAAATTGCCATTTTAAGGAGGGGGTCACAGTATGCCCGCTCCTGCTTCTGAAAATGATTTACTGACGCTCATAAAACTTTTGGGGCGATTGCCGGGAATTGGGCAACGTTCAGCGCGTCGCATTGCCCTTCATTTGCTCAAAAAACGCGATGCATTAATGCTACCCTTAGCAAGGGCGCTAAGCGCAACGGCGCAAAATATCCGTAACTGCTCAGAATGTGGCAACTGGGATACGCAAGACCCTTGTAATATTTGTGCACACCCTTCCCGCGATAAAACAAGCGTTTGTGTGGTGGAAGATGTTGCTGATTTGTGGGCTATGGAACGCAGTAATGCTTTTCGCGGTGTATATCATGTTTTAGGCGGCACTTTATCTGCGCTTGATGGGGTGACCCCGAATGATCTCAACATCCCCGTGCTTTTAGAACGTTGCAAACAAGAGGGTGTGCTAGAGGTGATTCTCGCGATGAACGCCACTGTTGAGGGGCAAATAACGGCCCATTATGTCTCGCAACGCTTGCACGATCTGCCGCTTAAAATTACGCGCCTTGCCCATGGTGTACCCTTAGGGGGGGAGCTTGATTTTCTTGACGAGGGAACATTGACGACGGCACTGATGGCGCGTCTCGCTTTGTGAATAAACAGCCACGGAAATGTCGTAACTCCTTAGAGCTTGTCTCGAAACTAACGTGTAATACTCATCCGCTTAAGTTTCTAAAAGAATGCATCATAAATTAAAGTAGCTGGACCCCTGCCTTCGCAGGGGATTCGCTCGGAGAACGCGTTCAGTCGGAACGAATCCCCTGCGAAGGCAGGGGTCCAGCAAGTTTTAGAAACTTAAGCGGATTGGTATAAGGAGAAAGTTGAGATTTTTGAGAGAAAAATCCCCCCAAAATAGCGGGATATACTGGGGTATTTTCCCTATTTTGGAGGTATTTTGCAGCCAAAAGGATCAATTTTAAACTTACACGTTAGTTTCGAGACAAGCTCTTAGGCTCTGTTGACAATTAAACACGAGACCTTTGCTAAGGATGATTGGTATAAAATTAGAGCTGCGTAATCTCATGACGCTCTAAATATTTCATCGGATCAACCGCCTTTTTGCTTTGCCGCACTTCAAAGTGCAGTTGAGGGGTTTTTACACTCCCCGTCGCGCCACTTTCAGCAATAATCTGTCCTTTTTCAACACGTTCCCCGCGCTTTACAAGAATTTTTCTATTGTGTGCATATGTTGTCATCCAACCATCACTGTGTTTTAGGAGAACAAGATTGCCAAAGCCTCGGATTTGATTGCCTGCGTAAGCAACAACAGCCGCTTCCGCTGCTTTTACTGGCGTTCCTTCAACAACATCAATATTGATACCATCATTACGTTGTCCGCCATCTTGCTCGCCAAAAGCACTGATGACGCGCCCCACAACAGGCCATCCAAAACGCCCATTCGTGCGGGCTGGTGGTACGCTAAGAGGGGAGAGTTTTTCTAACGGTGGTGGCGAACGCAACGAGGACACCTGAGGAGATGCATCCGCAAGCACTGGCTCTTCTCGCTTTTGACTGGGAATACTTTGACTGGGAATAATAAGGCGTTGCCCCGCTTCAACACGATACGGGGCGGCAAGATTGTTGCCGTTTATAAGGGTGCGCACGTCTGTTTTGTAGGAACGTGCGATACTATACAGCGTTTCATCTTGAGTTACGATATGATATCCTTGTGTATTGTCCATCGTAGAAGAAGAATCAGGCACAAGCGGCTGCTGGGGAGAAATTTGAGATGGGGGAGGGAGTTCTTGTTGTGTATAACCGTTGTTTGCAGGAGCAACAGGATGAAATCCTTCAGGCGGCACATAGTTGCCCCGTGGGGTATAATCATAGCCTGCACTTGTCCCCATATGCACAGGCGCAGGGGCGCTATCCGCACAAGCTGTCATCAAACAACAGAGTATTCCTAAAACAAGATAGCGCATTATTTTTCTTTTATTTCAACCATGATTTTTCGGTCGCCTGCTTTTTCAAAAGTGAAAAACAAAGGAAATTTTTCGCCCATTTGCAGTGTTTTCTTAGGATTATACAAGACAACTTCATATCCCGCTGAATCTAATTGCAATACAGAAAATGGCAAAATCTCCAATTGTTTAATTTGTTGATGCCGTTTTATACCATCACTGCGTTTTGACAGCGCGTATATTTTAACAACATCAGCCAAAGGTGTCACAACCTCTGTCATAACATCCTTATTTTTTGTAGGATTTACCACTGTAAACAAAACAGTTAGTTTTTGTGTGTTGGGGGAAAGATATGCCCATCCGCTACGCACCGACAACATTCTGTCTGCCGCCAATACAGGCGATAGCATACCCCAAAATAATAAAACGGGTAGCAGCTTTTTCATACCCCACCTTTATCGGGATTTAAAAGATGCTGCGCATCAATGGCCTGTTTAAGTGTACGCTGCAAACTCAGGATCTCAGGAGAAATATATTTTAACATTTCTGCTTTCTTTGCGAGACCAATACCATGCTCTGCGCTGAATGTGCCGCCATTTTTATAAACAAGATCATGAATACTATCGTTATAAATGGGAGATTGTTGCAAAAATGCATCTCCCTCCATCCCCAAGGGTTGCATCAAATTATAGTGAATGTTGCCATCCCCCAAATGCCCAAAAACAATAATCCGGACACGGGCATTTTTTTCTAAAATTTCCCGCTCTGCTGCGTGCATAAACCCTGTCCACTGCGACAGCGGCAAGGCAATATCGTGCTTAATACTCGCGCCTTCTTCACGCTGTACCCACGGTATTTCGCTCCGTATTTTCCAGAGTTTCTCCGCGTCTTTTTTACTAGAAGGCACAACAATATCTGCAACAATTTTTTGTTTGAGTAATTCTTGCGAAAGTGTTGCGGCAAGATCCGCAAGAGGGAACAGATGGCTACTCGCAAGCTCTGCTAGAATCAGCCATGGTTGCGTTAAGGGAAATTGATCGGCAAGGTCTTTCCGGTGTTTTAAAACCAACTGAACAGATTGTTTGGAAAGTAATTCAAAGGCACTGAGAACTTCTCCTAACGCATTTTTAGTAAAAATAAATGCATCGATAGCCTGTTGCATTGTTGCGCAGGCAAAGACAAGCGTCTGTCGCTGTTGCGGCAAAGGGGATAACGTGAGTGTTGCTTTGGTCACAATACCAAACGTTCCTTCGGTGCCGATAAATAGCTGCTTAACGTCAAATCCCACATTATTTTTGCGGGTACTCTTCAGCGTGTCAATAATAGCACCATTGGGCAGCACAGCCTCAACACCCAACACAAGGCAACGCATGTTTCCATAGCGTAGAACATTCACACCGCCTGCATTCGTGGAGATAGCACCCCCAATATGGCATTTTTCCGCGACAGATAACCCCAGCGGAAAATAGCGTTGATGTTTTTCTGCGGCGTTTTTCACGGATTGTAGCGTGCAACCCGCTTCGGCAATGAGTGTGTATTCTTGCGCATCAACCTGAATAATTTGATTCATTCGCTCTAGGCTTAGGATAAGTTGATTTTCTGTTGTGGCAACAGCCCCCCCCACAAGCCCTGTGTTTCCGCCTTGGGGCACTATTGCCATGCCTTGTGTGGCACACAACCGAACAATATCAGCCACTGCGGCGGTAGTAGGCGGCAATACAACAACACGTGCGTGACTTTGAAAGCGTCCTCGCTGTTCTTTTAAATACGGGGCAAGTTGTGCGGGGGTTGTGAGAACGAACTCCTCCCCTACAATACTTCTTAGCGCATCCAAAAAATCAGGTGTAAGCATAGTTTACTCAACAGAGGGGGCTAAAACAGCGGACTCAACCGTATCGCCAACCCTCAACCCTAAGCGTTTTGCGGTTCCTGCTTTTAGTTCAATGACAGCGATAGCAGGCTCTTCGCTTTCAATGATTTTTTCAGATTGCGGTTCTGTGTTGGTAACAATAGCTGATATTTTACGATCATTGCCCAAAAACACCATATCAAGCGACAAGGGCGTATTTTTCATCCACATGGCAATTTTTTGTGCCGTTGGATACACGAAAATCATGCCCCCATCTGGCGCAAGATTTTCCCGAAACATAAGCCCATGCTGTTGTTGTTCCGGTGTTCTCGCCACTTCCAAAGTGAGCGTATAACTTCCTGCAGCACTGTTAATTTTTACAAGAGACGTAGGATAAACAGAAGAGGAGCAGGGCTTTTCACAGGCAGACAACAGGAAAACAACCAACATCGTGGTAAAAAATCTATTCATTTCGAATCCTTTTTATCTTTGTATACCGCTCGCACCTCAAGATTATCAAAAAAATCTTGCGAGCGGTAAAGCCCGCGCGGCGCTTGAGCGTTTCATCGCAACTTCTTCAGTTGCGATAGGTATAGAATTATTCTAAACGATTATCGCTAATTCTTGCAACACTTCTTCAATACCGCAATATGCTTCTGCCAACTGCGCAAGCGTTGTGCAATAGGGCGGCATGAGGTAGATCACATTCCCAAGTGGGCGAATCAGCAAGCCTTTCTCTAAAAAGGCTTTTTTCAAATAGGGGGTAAGCATTGTGCTATAGCTCTCCTCTTCGCCTATCGTCAACGCTGCAATCGTGCCTCTCACCCTTGTTTTTAGGGGTTTTTCTGCTGTTTTTTGTAAGCGTGCTAAGTGCTCTTGATGGAACACCGCCACGTCTTGCCAATACGCATCGTAAGGGCGAGCACTGAATATCTCGAGGCTGGCAACGCCTGCCGCGCACGCAATCGGGTTCGCGGTATAAGAATGCCCATGCGCGAATGCCGTATCAAAGCTATCTCCTTGAAATGCTTCGTAGATTTTTTCAGCACAGACCGTAACGGAGAGCGGCAGAAATCCGCCCGTTAAACCCTTGGCAAGACAAAGAATATCGGGGGTAACATTCAGTTGCTCAAACGCAAATAAACTGCCCAATCTACCGAATCCTGTCATCACTTCATCGAAAACCAGCAGAATTCCATGTTCTCGCACCAATTTTAGCGCTTTATTCAAAAAGTCTGGTCTGCAAAACCGCATCCCGCTTGCGCCTTGCACCAGTGGTTCAACAATAAAAGCTGCCGTTGTTGCACCAAATTCGTCGAGGTAGTGTTCTAAAGCCGCAAGGGCCGCTGTTTCTTTGGCGTCGACGGCATTATCATCGTCCCATGTTGCG
>JBILKT010000011.1:0-18729 GCA_044376545.1 Alphaproteobacteria bacterium | reverse complement strand
CCAGCACACCAAAAGAATGGGCATCATCCACCATCAGCAGGGCTTTGTAACGATTCTTTATCGCAATAAATTGTGGTAAATCCGCAATATCACCATCCATGCTGTATAAGCCTTCAACACAGATCAGCACCCGCTCAAATTTACTGCGCGTTTCTTTCAAAATATCTTCTATGGCGGCTGGATCATTGTGGGCAAAGCTGCGCCGCGCTGCCCCTGAAAGTCGAATGCCCTCGAGCACACTATTATGGATTAGTGCGTCATGAATAATGAGATCTTTCGGACCAAACAGCGTGCCGATACTGGTAACATTGGTTGCATGACCACTAACAAACACAACACTATCTTCCGTATCATATGTGCGGGCAAGTTCTGTTTCCAATTCCCTTTGGATCGGTCGCTCCCCAGCAACTAAACGACTGGCCGAAGCCGATGTACCATACTGTTCGATTGCCGCTTTTGCCGCTGCATTCACACGCGGATCATGGGATAAGCCAAGGTAATTATAGCTAGAAAAATTAATATATCTGCGTCCCTCGATCAGGGTTTCTGCGCCAGCAGCCCCATCATGGGTTTTGAAAAAAGGATTGCCAATACCAAGCCTGCGAGCGGTGATTTGCGAGAGGCGGATTTTTTCAAATTCTTCAAAACTATCAAACCGACAAAACGCATCTGGAATATTTTGTGCGCTAGGATGAATAGACACAGGGGCGATTGCGTCAAGCCCACGCGAAGATAGCGTGCTTTTTGTGGCAGAAAAGCGACTAATCAGTTCATTGCGCACCTGTGCGGAAATGGACTGCTTCTTGGGTAAATCAGCAGTCATTTTTAGGTCGCTTTCAATCGAATTTCTTGCATCGTTTCCGTAATCGTTTGTGCGGAAATATCGGATCCATGCTGCGTCTCTATCGTTTCCATCAAGGAGATCAAGTGATCGGCTTCTGTCGAATTACCTTCTTTTAGTTTTTTTACAAGGCTCTTGCTGATACTCTCAATACTCGTCGCCGCTGTTTTAAGTTCCATCGCCACCAATTTAAACCCAAAACGCTGTTCAATTGCCAGTGCCAATTCCACCAACATTAACGAATCCATCCCAAGATCGTGGATGCTTAGCGATGGGTTAATCCGCTCGGCACTCACCGATAAAATTTTTCCCGCCTCATGCAGTACAATTTCTTTGATGACTTCTTGCGCTTCTTCTGGGGTTTTGGCGGCGAGTTCTGTCATTAGATCGCTAGCTAATGTGCTATCACTCTCTTGCATTGTCTCGCGTCGCAAATAATCAAAACGCGACAACGGTGCAGCAGGCAACACCCGTGCTAGTGCTTTGAATTGAAAATCGGCAACCGTCTGCACTACTGTATCGCTGTTTAAATTTTTTCCCAAATACCGTAATGCTTGTGCTGCGGTAATCGGGCTGGCACCAAGACGCTGCGTCAGGCTTTCTTTCACCGTCGTATTGCGCGTTAAATATCCCGCATCTCCGATTGCAGCCCAGCAGACACACTGTGCTGGCAAGCCTTCGCTACGACGCAACAATGCAAGCGATTCCAAATATGCATTCGCGGCAACATAATTTGCCTGTCCCGGATTGCCAATCATCGTGGTGATAGAAGAATACAACACAAAATGATCCAAATCCATGCCGCTCGTTAGCTGATGCAAATTCCAAGCACCCTGTGCTTTGGGTGCAAAAACTGCCTCCATCCGCGCCGCAGTGAGTGTTTGCATAAGACCATCATCCAACACCATCGCCGCATGAAAAATTCCGCGAATGGGAGGGGCGCTGGTTTTCAGTTTCGCAAAAATCTCAGAAACTGCGGCATGATCCGCAACGTCACAGGCGTAGATTGCTACTGTCGCACCCAACTCCTCGATACGCGCTAGTATTGCTGCAACTTTTGGCGTCTCAACGCCTCGACGACTGAGTAGCACAATGTGCCCCGCGCCATGTTTTGCAAGCCATTGCGCTGTTTCTGCCCCGAAACCAGAAGTTCCGCCCGTTATAATATACGTCGCATTTTTTTGGAATGTAGGCTGATTTTCCCTTGTCTGCGTTGCGGGAATAGCCGCATGGCTGAAATCAACAATAATCTTACCAATATGGCGTGATTGCTGCATACTGCGGAAAGCATCCACAACCGAGGCAGCAGCATATGATTGCAGCGGCAGCGGCGAAAACGTGCCATCTGCAAATAGCTCCATCATTTCCCCAAAAATTTTATTGGCAAGTCGGGGTTTAGCGGTCAGCAACTGATCCGCATCAATACCGAAATAGCTGATATTGCTTTTAAAGGGGCGCAGACCAATATGCGTATTCTCATAAAAATCACGCTTGCCAAGCTCTAAAAACCGCCCAAAAGGTTTTAATATTTTAAGATTGCGATTTATTGCCTCCCCCGCCAGAGAATTTAAAACAACATCAACGCCTTCCCCCTCTGTTTGGCGCATGATCTCATCGGCAAATTTTAGACTGCGGGAATCAAACAGATGATCCGCGCCCAGCAGCGTGGCAAAAGTGCGTTTTTCATCATTTCCAGCGGTGGCATACACTTCAGCCCCCAAATATTTAGCGATCTGAATTGCGGCAATGCCCACGCCGCCTGCTGCACCATGAATCAACACCCGTTCCCCAGGCTGCACGCCCGCAAGATATTTTAAAGCGTAATACGCGGTGAAAAAAGCCGTTGGTACAGTCGCGGCTTGCGCAAAGGACCAATGCGCGGGCTTAAGCGTTACCGCATCAGCATTCGTAATAACATGGCTCGAAAAACAAGCGGGGCCAAAGCCCATAACCGCATCACCCACTTTATAATCATGCACGCGTTTGCCCATGCGGGTGATCGTACCAGAAAATTCTAACCCTAAACTTGCGCCAGAAAATCCCGATTCCACCGCTTCATCTGGCAATAAGCCCATCGTATACATCACATCACGGAAATTCAGCCCCGTTGCGGCAACAGCAACTTCTATTTCTTCATCCGCTAGCGTGCGCTCTGCTAAAGGGAACCATTGCAGATTGCGCAATTGTCCAGGAGTTTTAAAATCGAGACGAAAGCGCGACATAAGCGGCTGTGCGGTATTGCTAATGTTGCTTTTTTGGGTTCGTAACGCATAACGGGTATGGGGGGTGAGGAGAATTTCGCGTTCGTTATCAGGCGAAAGGAATTCAAGCAATAGACGCGGCAGTAATCCCGTCAAATCTTCCACACACGGTATATCAAGCAACGTGGTTTTAAGCTCAGGGTATTCATTCATCATCACCCGCCCCTCGCCCCATATGGCGGCTTCATTGGGGTGATAGGTATACTTTTGCAGCGGTTGTGCCATGGACGCACCACCAGAGGTTATTAACCACAAACGCGGATGGAGTCCGTTTTTGGAGAGGTGTTGCGATAAATGCAATATATCATGGCCACGAATAAGGGAAGGCATAGAAACTGCCTCATCATTCGGCAGTCCAGCAAGATAGACAAGATGCTGCGCGGTGGCGGGCAGGTTATCTTGCCATAATGAGCATAGCGTAACATTTTGATTATGAATATTTAATTCTTTTGCGAGTGCATCCGCCAGACGGCGCGACACACCATCCTGATCATGAATCAAACACCAATGTGCTGATGCAGGGAAGCACCGCTCCTCTGGTGTGCTATTGCTAATGCTGATAAAATAGGCGCTGGTATCCACGCCGTTCGGCAAGCTGATAACTGCTGCAGTATCACAACTGTTCTTTTCAGCATATGCCACCCATTCTTGGGCACAAACAAGACTGGAAGCCCTGCCATGCCACCACGATGGTGCTAAACCAAAAATAAAATCAGCACTATAATTGGGTGGGCTTTCTGCCACGATAAGTTGCCCATGCGGCGCAAGGAGGGATTGTAATGCAGGGAATGCATCTGGCATCTGGTGCAGCCATTGATAGCTAATAATGACATCATACTTTTCTGGCAGCGGATGATCGGCGGTGAGGGTTCCGGTGCTTT
Source organism: Alphaproteobacteria bacterium (assembly GCA_044376545.1). Lineage (GTDB taxonomy): Bacteria > Pseudomonadota > Alphaproteobacteria > JAJTHO01 > CANGXP01 > CANGXP01. The sequence goes on along the minus strand of JBILKT010000011.1, from coordinate 14,746 downwards.
TATCAATCTCGGCAACAGTAACTTTAAGTGCTGTTTGATAGTCTGCTTTCAGGCGGCTCAAGCGTTCACTATTCTCTTCTGCTAGCACACATACAAACGGATGTGTTTGCGTTAAAGCCGCCAATTTTCTTGCATACCCATTGGCACCACTGGAAATAAACAATACGCGGAGTTGCCGCCGTGTTTTCTGTTTTTGTACCATTGCCTGCAAGATTTCCAGCAATGCCTGATTGCTGGCATAAAACGCCGCGGAATGCGACAGCCACTGTTCAAAAAAATAACTTTCGTTTAAGGAGTGCAGCAAGGCTTTTCCTGATTGCGCACCACTCAAAATAGCAGGCAATCCAACACCAATCCGGCCTATTAAAATTAATTCTGCTAAGATATCTGGAAATTCCGCCAGCAGGGTTTGCCAGATGCTCATCGCGCTAGGCGGTGGGTTCGTGGTATTTAAAATATACTGATTTTCTCGTATTTTTAACAGAGCATGTTCTTGGAGTACTGATCCCAACCATTCTACATAGTGTTGCTGCGGCATAGACATGCCAAGCACTGTTTTGAACCAATCGGGATTGCGCTCATCACAAGCCGCAAAAGCTTCGTACGCGAAAGAGGTAATCAGCGCATGCAGCAATGGCTGTGCGCTTTCAACATACCCCTGATGCGCCATATGGGTGGCGGCATGTATAAGTGACTGCTCTAAATTTTTTTTCAGCCATTCTTGCTGATTTTCCGTTGTATCGAGCGGGTGCGCGGTTGGTATCAAATCGGTGTGCCAGCTTGCTGGCTCGTGCGCGAGATGTTGATGAAACGATGACATGCGGAAAACACAGTCTTCCAATACCGCAACGGGAATATTTGTCGCCGTATACAACACTACGCGCATCCGTATCGATCGCGGATTCGTGTGCAGCAGGGTAAGAGTAAATTTTTCCGCTGCGCCGCCATAAAAATCAAGCTTGCCGATTTTCACTGGTAATAATTGCATCCCGCGCCCACCTAAAATCGCTGCTTTAAAAAACCAGACCATCGCTTGAAAGCACGAGTCAAGCAAAGATGGATGCAAAAAATACGCATTCGCTTGTTTCTCAACGCTTAAAGGCAGTTTTAAAATTGCTTCCACTGTATCGCCATGCACCATGCCGCCAGCAAAACCTTGAAATGCTGCACCGTATTCAAGCCCTACCTGTTGCGCCAAAAGGTAATGCTGCGCTGCATCCGCCGCCATCCCGCCCAATTTTTCTATATTACTGGCGGTATTAACAACTGGTGCTGATGGTGGCGTGCTTAGCAGTTTACATACCGCATGCAATGCCCACTGCGCTTCGCTTAAGCGTTCTTTTTGATAAATATGCACTTGCTGCGTTTGCGTATTTAACTCAATACGGATACTGCGCCCTTGTTCTTGAGTCAGAATTATCGGCGCAACAATTTCTAATTCTTCCAGTGTCGCCGCGCTGTTGCCAAAATGTTCATGGGCAACCGCTAGTGCAATTTCAACCGTACCCGCTGCTGGAAAAACAATTGTTTCTGAAACCTTGTGATCGCTAAGATAGCCATGATGCGCCAAATCAAGCACATTTTCCCAACATGGTTCATTCCCTTTAACCCGCCAGCCTAACAGCGGGTGAATCCGATGATGTTCAATATTGCTGTCATAACCATTTGATGTTGGCAGCCAATGCCGTTCGCGTTGCCAAGGATAAAGCGGTAAATCAACCCGCGCAGTCCGATGCGGGAAATACACCCCGAAATCAGGTCTTGAATACAACAAATGCACTTCCAACGCGGTACTCTTGATATGCGCCAGTCCTGCTTTTTTACGCGTAAGGGTAGACAAGGCGCGTCCCGTTACATGGGCAGCATTTAAACATTCGCCAATATAGCGTTGTAAGATAGCATTTGGCGAAATTTCAATAAACACGCGATGTCCGCACTGGATAAGGGTGTTTATTCCCGCGCCAAAGCACACTGGCTGACGGATATTATCCCACCAATACGCCGCATCCAAAGCATTGGCGTTTTCAAGATTGCCTGTAACAGTTGAGACAAAATCAACGGTGCTAGGCGTGGGTGTTACTGCACCAAGACGGTCTAAAAAAAGACTTTCTACAGCATCCATCGCCGCGCTGTGAAAAGCATAATCAAGATCCAGTAGTTTAAAGAAAATGTTTTGCTGGGTGCAATATGCCTCCAAACGCTGCAAAGCCGACAGGTCGCCCGACACGGTACTATTTTTAGGACTATTCATCCCCGCAATTTCAACACCCGCATAAGCTGGGTCTTGCAACAAAGGGCGTACGTCTGCTTCTGCCATGGCAATCGCCGCCATGCGCCCGTTGCCACGCGTTTCTGCTTGCGCTTCACTGCGAGCACAAACAAGCCTTATTGCCTGTTCAAGATCAAGGATTCCTGCCGCCCAAGCCGCCGCCGCCTCGCCCACACTATGCCCTATCGTTGCCGCTGGCGTTATACCTTCGCTGCGTAATAACTCCGTTATCCCCACCTGAATGGCAAACAACACGGGTTGTACAATCCGCGTATCATCAAATGTACGCGCCTCTTCTGGTGCATAAATGGCTGCTAGAATAGAAAAGCCAGCAACTTGCTGCACTACAATATCCAACTTCTCTATAATCTCACGAAACAGATTTGATTCTGTTAGTAATTGCTGCGCCATGCCAGCCCAATGCGCTCCATTGCCTGTGTAGACAAAGGCAACCGCCTCTACCTCTGCTAAAGCCTGTGCCTGCATGATTTTCGGCACTGTCTCGCCCGCAGCAAAAAGTTTCAAGGCAGCACTATCTTGCTCAAGCAAGGCAAGGCGGTATGGCAACTGTTCGCGGTGATACACAGCGGTATAGGCAATATCGTAATACGCTAAAGAGGTGCTGTCGATAAAAGCAGCATATTGACCCGCAACAGCCCGCAACGCTTCGGGTGTTTTGGCGGATAAAACTAGCGGCGGCGTTATTGTTGGCACGGTTTCTTGATTGTTAGGCGGCGTGCGGTACGCTTCTAAAATTACATGCGCATTACTGCCGCCAAAGCCAAAGGAATTCACCGCCATAATACGCGGCTGATCATTTGGTTTTTGTATGGCTTGCGTTTGCTGGACTATTGCTAAATTTAAATCATCAAAGTCAATGGCTGGGTTGGGGGCTTTGCAATGCAAAGAAGGCGCGAGTGTATCTTGCTTTAGCATCAAGATGGTTTTCATTAGCCCCGCCATGCCAGATGCCGCTTCTAAATGCCCAAGATTGGTTTTGACTGATCCAATGGGCAATGGGCTGGAGCGTCCTTTACCGTAAACTTGCCCAATCGCTTGGGTTTCAACGGGGTCACCAATTGCTGTGCCAGTGCCGTGAGCCTCAACATAATCCACCATTGCTGGATTAATGTTTGCCGCGTTTTGCACCCTGCGCATCAATTCCATCTGCCCTTCACTGCTGGGGATAGTAATCCCCGTTTTTCGCCCGCCATCGGCATTAACACCAGAACCACGGATCAGCGCATGAATGCTATCCCCATCACGCAATGCCGCCGACAAGGACTTTAATAATAATACGCCACCACCTTCCGACCTCACGTACCCATCTGCCGTCGCATCAAAAGTTTTGCAACGCCCCCCTGCCGAAATCATCGATGCCTTGGTAAATCCCACAAAAGGATAAGGATGCAGCAATAAATTAACGCTCCCCACAATAGCCATGGGTGATTCCCCAGCATGTAGACTGTTACACGCTTGGTGCAACGCAACTAAAGCCGAAGAACAAGCGGTATCAACACTTAAAGAAGGACCATGCAGATCAAAAACATATGAAATACGATTCGCAGCCAAGCTCAGTGTATTGCCTGTCATGGTGTGGCTGGACATACTCTCTAAATCAGCAATGCCGCGCACCCCATAATCAAGGGAAGATATACCAACAAAGACAGAGCAGTTGCTGCCTGCAATGCTGCTGGCAGGAATGCCAGCATTTTCCATGGCTTCCCACGCTAATTCAAGCAGTAAGCGTTGCTGCGGATCAAGCCACGCGGCTTCACGCGGAGAAATAGAAAAAAAGCCAGCATCAAATCCAGCGATATCCGATAAAACACCCGCCGCAAAGGTGATGCTGCGACCCGCTTCGTTTCTGCTTGGATGCGCTAATTCAGTCGTCGCCCACCGATCGGCTTCAATCTGAGTAACCATATCCTTGCCATATGACAGCACATCCCAAAAGCTTTTCGTATCAGCAATATCCCCTGGAAAGCGCAGCGACATTCCAATAATCGCAATAGGTTCTTTGGTGTTGGTATTTGTGTTTAACTGTTTCACGCCTGCTCCAAATATTATATTTGCTTACCTTACCTTTCGCAAGGTCTTCAGTTGTTATAAGCATATGCCACAATGTCAAGTTAATCTGTGAACGTGACACTACAGCGATCGCACCTCAAGATTACCAAAAAATCTTGCGATCGGTAAAGCCCGCGTGGCGCTTAAGCGAAACCATCGCAACTTCTTACACTGTGATGGTATAGGACGTGGCTTCTAAAAAAGCATCCACTATTGCGAAATGCGCCTGCCATGTTGGTGGACTGTAATGTTGCATTCTTTGCATCTGTTCTTGTCGCATGGTGCTGACAGGGTTCATGTATTCAAGAATCATTTTTTTCCACCCAAGACCATCAATCGGCTCAAGATATTCTGGAATATCTGCGGCAATTTCTCGGAACACTGGAATGTCTGAAACAATAACTGGCACCCGCATCGCCAGAGCTTCAACCAACGGAATCCCGAAACCTTCGGCAAAAGTTGGAAATAGCAACGCGCGTGCATGTTTCAGCCACACTGCCAATTCTTCATCGCCGCAGCGTGGTATCTCTGTCACAACGCCGCGCAATCCTGCACAGCGTTCCAGTAAATCCACCACTTGTTCGCATTCCCAGCCACGTTGCCCGATAATAACCAAGCGTGGCGCGGCATCTGCCAAATTTTCCACCATTTCCCGCCATATGTGCAGCAACAATAGATGATTTTTGCGCGGTTCAATAGTGCTGAGGATAACAAAATAGGGGTGCGAAATGGGCGGCGGGTTTGTTGTCTCGAGTAAGGTAGCTGGCGCAGGAAACGCCACCACGCATGGCGGCAAGGTAAGTCGTTCTTTTTCCTGATAGCGACGTAGGTGGTGCAACGTATCAGCAGAATTAATAATCAATTTCGCAGCATGTTGTAGCATCGTGCGCACACGCTGATGGTGTTTCGTTGTGCCGCCGAGCGCAAAATATTCTGAGTGTGTAATGGGAATAAGATCGTGCAGAAAAAAAATACAACGCCAGCCGCGTTTTTGCGCTTGCGCCCCATACTCTGGCTTTTCTAAACCCACTTGCCCGATATTCATCAGCCATGCCTTACCGCGATACCAGCCGAACAGATAGCCCCACACAACAAACGCCCGCGCCAGCCAGCGAAAATGGGGCTTGCCGCTCATAATCGCATCAAAAAGATACCGCGATAGCGCGGGGCTAAAAACCATCCAACGCCCACCGTAAATGATTAATGCCCGCGCTTTACTACGATAATGCTGCATATAGGCAAGCATAATTCGGTCTACACCAGTGGGCAACATGCCATCGTATACTCTGCCTACTAGCCGGCTTACATCCATGATAATGGTGTCGGTCATGCTTTAACACTTGAATAATGACGACTTGTTGGGTGAATATACAAAACATCGCCTTGTGCTGTGTTATGGATGTCATATGACAACGGCTGAAGCCCTTTATCATGAGTGATAACATATGCAACATAACCAGCATTTTTAAAAATATCAATCAACTCAGCAACAGCCTGTTCCCCTAGGGTGCTTGTTATTAGCTTGTGATCAAATTCGATAATAAAGCACGCATCTTGATTATGAGCGATGGTTTGCGATGCACCTTGCAATACTATCCTTTCAAAACCTTCCACATCAATTTTAATCAAATCTGCATGATAGGTGGGTGCAAGAAGGGTATCGATGGTGGTGGTTTGCACCATTATCTTTTCTGGCGTGCCATGGTGCGCATCCAGTCGGAATTGTGGCAAAGAAAACCCAGACATTGCAGGGTGTTGCGGAAAATACTCAAATTCGATAGATTGCGCGGGTGCATCCGATACCGCTAGGCACTTTGCCTGCACATACCCTTGCATTCCATTAATATCAATATTGCGGCATAAAAATCCAAAGGTACGCGGGTGCGGTTCTACTGCATACACCGTGCCACTTGCCCCCACCAACATTGCAGCAAACACAGTGTGCAACCCAATGTTAGCACCAACATCAACAAACACGCCGCCTGATTTTAAAATGCGGCGCATCACATCCCGCACTGGCTTTTCCCATTCTCCATGTTCCATAACATGAAGAGAGATGAAGGTTTCTCTGGCATCAAGAAAAAATCGATGTCCATCGTTGGTATGTATATAAAGCGCACCATCATCGGGGTACGGTTGCGCTATGGTGTGGGTCATATGCCAGCGGATACGTTCATCGATATCGGTGCGCATCTCCCGCATTAAACCATGGCTGAACTCTTCCCGAAAGAGGCGTTCGCGGGTCAGGGTTTCTTCCATGAATTGCCGCATCTCCCGCATTAAACCATGACTGAACTCTTCCCGAAAGAGGCGTTCGCGTTCTAATAGCGGTTCAAGGGTATTTTGTTCGGGTGTATGCGCCCGTCGATATTTAAGCATAAACGCCTCTCGTTTCGGGGCAATATCTAAGTGTCTCGGCAACAATATGCAACAGATTATCTTCTTTTTTAAGATGGAACGCTTTAATCTTGGCGGCGGTGGCGGCGGCAATGTCGGTGGGCTGATCGCCAATGAACAGGCTTCTTTCTCTATCAATTGCCCAATCTTGTTGCGCACTAAGCAGCATACCGGGCGCAGGCTTGCGGCAAGTACAGTTTTTTGCATATGGCGGTATTGCCGCCTCTGTGGGATGATGCGGACAGTAATAAAACGCATCAATATACGCGCCATGGTGGGCAAGATCGGTATTCATCCATGTATGCAGAGCGTGTACATCCGCCTCGGTATAATAGCCGCGAGCAACACCAGCTTGATTCGTTACCACACATACCCGCCAACGCGCATCATTCAAGGCTTTAATCGCGGCAATTGCCCCATCACGCCACTCGAATTCTTCCCTAGTGTGTACATAGCCCCTATCAAGGTTTAGCACGCCATCACGATCAAAAAACAACGTAGGACGCATTATTTGCAGAGGAATAGTGCGCTGCCCTTCTGCTAAGGCTTCTGGAATGCCAATATCTATGAAAAAAGCATCAAATTTTATGCCGCACAGCATCCCCTGCTCAGCAAGTTTTGGAAAAACCTCTGCTTCAATCGATACAACCCCTTGCGGGATATACTCCAAAATCTTCTTCCGTAAAAGATAAATACCACCATTGATGAGACCGCCACTCTGCGCCGTCATAGAATGGATATACTTACCATCCCATTCCACCGCGCTGTAACGATCCCCAGATACTTCCCGCAACGCAAAAGTTGCTACACCATCATAGCTAAAGCCTTGCTGACATAAGGCGCGTAGATTAATATCAAAAAGCGTATCGCCATTCAGCATGATAAAAGCGTCTTCCAGCGCATCTGCCGCATTGCGCAACGCCCCGCCTGTTCCTAGCGGAGACGTTTCTGTAACGCAACGGATTGTTGCGCCTTTCCACGACTGGTTATCATACCGCGCGGTGATAACTTCGCTGCGATAGCCAGTGAGCAACAAGATGGAGGTAAACCCCTGCGCTGCCAATTCATCCAGCATATACTCAAGGAAGGGTCGCCCCGCAACTTGCACCATGGGCTTTGGCAGCGCATCTGTAATGGGACCAAGGCGCGTACCCCGCCCCCCCACTAGAATAACGGCTTGGGTTATTGTCTGCCCCATCAAACTTCCTCCATATGCTACGTCGTCTCTTTTGGTTTAGAGGATTATAAAACAAGGCAGGTCGCTTGGCTAGTGCTGCGTAAGTCCTGTTTAACTTAAAAAATGCCCCCCAGCTAATTGAACGCTCGTAACCCTTCCATCCTTTAATTTTATTGGTCGATGCACGATAAACAGGGTTAAATTACCCCCAGAAAAATCACCAAGATGCTCCGATCTTGTAAAAGTTATTGTGAATGGTGTGTTTTTTGTATCGTATTGATAATCTAATTTAATAACGAATGAACGTTCGCCATTCTGAATACATATATATCCTTCCAAATATTGAAGGCTTTCTGGATAAGCCATATTCGCAATCGTGAATTTAAGTTGGCACTGAGAACGTATTAAATTAAACAAATCGGCCTGAGGACACGGTATCAGCACAAGATCATCCGAACCAAGCCATCGCGCTTTCCCATATATGTTATCTTCTAGAGCAAAAAAATCCCCGTGAACGGCACAGTCATTACTTTCTATTAAAGGATTATGGGGCTTTAAGGACTCACCTAAAAATCTCTTTATAAATTTTTTGATTAAAACTTCGGGCGGGCGCATACATTGCAAGCGATTGATCATTTTTGCATGCAAATATAGTAACCTGTCTTCTTGTGGCACAATCACAAGGTTTTTATTGCGAAATTTTTTCTGCTTACCCTCATTAAATGTGGGGATACTTTTTCTTGTCGAACCGCACCAATCCAAAAGCCAGCTATCAAATTCATGATACCGCTCAAGAAAAAATATTTTATCAAAATCATTTAAATCAAGGGTATAATGCGGGTCTAAAATTCTAAATTGATCATGCAAAAATTCAAATTTTACAATTTTCTGCGCCGCTTCAACATCATCGTCTTTTAGATTTATTAAATTTTGATATATATTTTTTAGTCGCTCTGGCATGATCTTTAAATCGGCATCATTATAATTTAGGATCATGTTTGCATACGATAAATATCTTTGCTCTGGCTTTCTAAGAATAATGATTTTTTCATATTCAGGAAATTCTGTTGGGGGAATGAAAAGATAGGGATCGTGAACAAAATTGTATTTTCTTACCCCATCAAAGATAGTATCTTTATTTGCGAACAATTGATCCGTCGGCGCATTTTCAGATAGCGGTGAAATCAATTCAGCAATGTCTAAAATTGCATTTTTTCCAAAAAAAATGCGCGCATTCTCTAATGCGCTGGTGCCGCCACATTTTTCCAAATGATAAAATATCACTTTCTTTTTTTTTCATTACGGCACCTTTATTAGTCTTGCCTGCATGGCTAACCTTTCTGCGATAGGCAATATCTTCTTTATGCAAAATCGCTATTGCTTCGCAAGAGTTGCCGCTGAAAGCCCCGTGCTAAGCACATTACCCGCCGAACCAAACACCGATTCCACCACTTTTTGGAATTCACGCAAGGGTGAATTAGAAACATATATAATATCAGAGGGATGCACAGGAAAAACCCCTAGGACAAAAATCGATTCTGGATTATCCATATCCAGTTGATATGCCACCTGCACTGATTCAGGCAATGCCCCATCGCGTTTTATGCTTGGCAGAGATGCTATAAGCTCCCTAGGCTCTCGCCGAAAAATAAACAACCCGCTGGGATCAGCCCGTTGATCTTGCAAGCCGTAAATCGCACCCATGGCTTGCAATAGGGTTGTGGTATGCTCACTAAAGGGAATTTCCCCTGAACGATTTACCGCACCAAAAGCAAAGAATCTATCTTGGCGACGCGTGGCGATTATACTATCTCCCGGAGACAAGGTAATATTCAAACTGGCATCTTGCATAATACGGTATAAATCGAGGCTGATAGAACGATCCTTACGACGCAATTGGATAACCGTTTCATGAGGTTGCAGACGCGGACCTCCAGCTAGAGCAATCAGATCAAGGACTCTATCTCCGCCTGGGCTCAGAGCAAAACGCCCTGGAGTCCCCACCTCTCCTTGCACAAAAACGGTGTTAAAAACATTTTGCGTCAGTTGCACGGTAACTTGCGGCAAATACGCCTTACCCTTTAAATTTTTGATAAGAGTTGCTTCAATTTTGGATAAGGTCATGCCCGCTACTTTAAACCGCCCAGCATATGGCACAGCAATATCACCCTTATCGCCCACCACTACCTTAACATCAGTACCATTGCCTTTAATAAAAACCCCACCCTGCTCAAGAGAGGTTTCCCAGATAGTGATGCTTAAAACATCGCCCACGCCAATGCGTCCGATGGGGCGCGGACTTGGTAAAACGGCTAAGGGCGCAGGGATGATGTTATCATAATAAGATTTTACCGCATCTGCGGTTGTTTTATCTAAATTTACCACAATATAGTGTTTAGTGGTGCTCGTGATCGCATCCGTGCTAGGACCATCTCTGGACACAAACGTGCATCCTTGCACAATCAGAAACAGTAACACATAAAATGTTTTCATGAGTTTCGGTTAAACAACCATAGCCTAAATGTCAAACATAAACGCCAGCGTGTTAGCTAGATATACTCACGTTGCAACAGTACCTATCATTTGGCGGTACACATTAATTGCGGCATCAATCTCATCATAAAATGTCAGTTTACCAGCATCCAAAACTGCGCCAGTTGTACAATAAGAACGAATAGTATCAAAACTATGCGATACCATGATGACACTGGCTTGCGCGGTTCTTTCGGCAAAGGCAGCGCGGCAACGTGCCTGAAAGCGCGCATCGCCCACCGCCGTAATTTCATCCACTAAATACACATCAAATTGAATAGCAAGACATAAACCAAAAGATAAACGGGCACGCATCCCAGAAGAATACGTCTCACACGGCATATCAAAATACGCCCCCAATTCGGCAAAATCAGACACATAATCAATAATCGGTTTCACACGATGACCATATGCATTTGCTATAAACCGAATATTCTCTCGAGCACTCAGCTTAGGGTGAATCGCCCCATCAAATGCCAAGGGAAAAGAAACGCGGCATTGTCTGATAATACTCCCCTTATCGGGCAATTCACTACCCGCCAACAAACGCAGCAACGTTGATTTGCCCGCACCATTCACGCCCAAGATACCCACGTTGCGACCTATAGGAAATTCGCAGGAAACATTCTCTAAAATTGTTTTCACCGAAACTTGGGTGCGGTAGAATTTACTGACTTTATCAAAGTAAATCATATAATTGATGAAAGGCGTCTACGGGTTGAACGTTCCATGGCAAGCCCTAAAGTTAACATCATGAGTGCCACCGCAAATAAATATCCGATATTAAGCCAATGGGGTTCATAAAATTCATAAAAACCTTTACGAAACATATCAATTCCTTGCAACAAAGGATTCCAAACCAAAATATCGCGCACTGGCGGCGGCATCATAATCGGGCTCAGAAAAATACCAGAAATAAAATATAACGCTCGGGTGACAGAGGCAAAAATATGCTCCCATGATTTAATAAAATGGTGCATCACACTGTTAAATATACCAAAACCCATTCCCAGCATCCACACCGCAAGCAATGCTCCAAAACATTGCGCAATATTATGCGGGATACTGTTCAGGCCAAAAATACCAAAAGCTGTAAGCATGAGAACGGCTACAATCGTTTGAGTGAGCAATTCCAATAATCCCCGCGCCAGCAAAACATCCAACGGTTTTACAATCGGTATTTGTAATAATGAACGATTTGCTTCAATTCCTACCTGAACATGCATAATCGTATTGGTAAACAACAGATACGGCAACACGCCAGAAAAATAATACACCAACATGCTGTCGCCAATTGGAGGATGATTCCCCGTGTTAAGAAAGGAAAATACCACAGCCAACAACGCCAGATGGCTCACTGGCTCTAAAATCGCCCATACATACCCCAATCTTGTGCCGCCAAAGCGCGTGGAGGCTTCACGGATCAGAACCGAGACAATCACCCGCATCATATTGCCCGCAGCAGCGCGGCGGCGATATCGTGGCTTAATGCTAGGCGGGAAGACGGGATGCAATCGCCGCTGCACTGTTGGTAAGTCCAACGTCCCTCTTACTTTTTGTAAATGCTCAAGATGCTGCCCATATTCTAAGTTATTCGGTGCCAACGTATAGGCACGTTCAGCGTGTTGCAGTGCCGCATCATTATCACCTGCTATTGCTGCGGCCGCACTTAGTAACCTAGCAACCACGGGGTCGTTTGGCTGCTGCTTTTCTAACTGTTGCAGAAGCCTGTAGGATTCTGGAATCCTTTCCAACACAAGCAACAACCCCACATAATGGAGTACATATTCGCGGGTTTCTGGCGCAAGAGTTATGGCGCGTTCGCAGGCTTCGGCGGCAGCGGCATAATCCCCCTCATGCGCGAAAATACTACTGAGATTTCGCCAGCCTGGGGCGGAATCTGGCTGTAAAGTTAATAAAGCATGAAGATGTTGGCGGGCGGCGGCGTATTCTCTTAGTTCAATGAGAATAATTGCATAATGCAGTTGGCTGTCAGCATGATCGGGGGCAAGGCTTAGCGCACGTTGCATTAATTCTGCACAGCGTTGATAATTTCGCGACTGTGCAATAACGCCACTGGCACCACGAAGAACCTGAAAATCCTGCGGCGCCAGCAATACCGCAAAATTGGCAATATCCAACGCGGCTTGGAGATCGCCTTGTTTTAACATTGTTTCGGCCAGCGGAATGAGTGCCTGCGGATTTGCGCATGTAACCCCAGCATCACAAAGCAGCTTGTTAAGCTTAATGTCGGGTACAGGGGACTTCATGGCATCCTCAAACAAGGGTTGTGGGCACATCTATAGATGATCGTGTACAGCATGAACAACCAAACTTATCAACATCCAAGCTAACAGCGAAAATCCAAAAATAATCAATACCATGCGCAAGCGGTTCGGATAGGTAGAAGAATCAGCCTTCGCGGGATGCACAAATGCATTCAGATAGATCTGCTGACGATTCCAGTCCATGCGGGCGCGCTGCAACGAGTCTTGCGCCCCACTTAAAGCTTTTTCTTGCAATGCTTTCGTGCGTAGTAAATCATCATAATCACCAAGAATTTTAGAAAGTTTCACGCTGTTTTTATCAACTGATTGCGGTGTAATTGCCTGATTTTGATACATCTGTGTTTCTAAGGCAGCAATTTGATTTTTCAGTGCGGGCAGCAGGGGCGAATTATGCCCCACAGAATGCACCGTGGATTCATATTGCGCTTTCAACAAAACCAGTTTTGCATTCTGCTCGCTTTGCACGGTATCAATCAGCGCGGCTGTGCGTTCTGGATTTACAATCCCGTATTGATTGCGCATCTGTCTTAAAGCATCGTTCGTCGCACTTAATGTTTTCTGTGCCAAACCCACTTCTTGGGTAAAATATTTCAAGGCATCATCTCGGGCTCTGGAAGAAAGTGTATTCACCAATGCTTCTGATTCCACCAAAATATTTTGCGCCACGCTTTGAGATTCTTCTGGAGAAAAAGCACGAACTTTAACACTAATGACTTGTGTGTTCATATCAAAAAATGGATCAACAACGCCGCGCCAATACTCTGTTAAATTTTCATCAGAGGTTCTGGGATCAAGGCGAGTAAGGAAATCTGCCTTGGCATTAGAATAAATCGCCCGAATACCGATTTTTTTTTCTAATTTATCAACAAGCTCTCGGCTCTTGATAAATTGCACTAAGGCGTATGAATCCCATAAAATTGCAGGATTTATCGTACTCATGGTCATTGCGCCGTCAGAACCAGCCGCGCCACTCACTGGCATAGGATTTGAGGCACTACGCAGATTAAAACGAAATTCTGTCACATACTGATCCGCAGCGATAAAATGATAATACAACCCAGAAAAAAGTGTACTACCTACAACTACTAGCAGAAAAAGATTGGCTTTCCAGCCACGTTTAAACAAGGCTTGCGGTATTGTTCTGCTCACATTAATCTACCTTTCCCAATGGCTGACAGGGTGAAATTCAAACCTAAGGTTAGGGCTGTACCACGCCAGTTTTCAAGACCGATGCCTTAAACCACTTAGTCAGCTCTCTAACATGCTTGGCACATCTCAATCAACGCTAAAGTTTGCCGAACAGAGCCTAAAGTCTGCCCCGAAACTAACGCATGAGTTCAAAATGTCGGTACATACTTGTTGCACATGAAGAGTGTCAACGTTTCGCTCAAGCGCCGCGTGGGCTTTACCGCGCGCAAGATTTTTATCTGACCATCACCACAACCATCATCGCCATTGATATAACACCGCCCACAAACACGCCCAACGCAAAGCGTTTCATCAGCATTTTTTGGAGCTGTTTTTCACCCACACCTAAGACCGAGAAGGCAGCATCAATGGTTTCGGCTGGATGCTAAATTCAGCCGCTCAACGAGAGGTTTTGAAGCCTCAGGGTGTTTAGCTATAAACAGCCCATAGAAAGACATTACAGGGATTTTTATGAAAAGTAAAATGCAAGAAGCGGGGTAGGCGGAAGAACCTTGAAATTCAGCTTGCCTGTTCTTTCCCTGATACCCTTTTTATGAAATGCGCAGGACATTAGGCTTCGCCTATGCTTCGGGTCATCAGATCGATATATTCCCAGTAAAAAATGCGATTTACGCTGTATTTTTGTAACTACCCAGCCCCCTATAAAATTTGCAATACATTGATTTTCAATGATTTTGTTTTTGGCATTTTACCAAATCAGGGACAAAAACGCTGTTTTTGACCTCAAAAACTGGAAAATAGCACTCAGGCAAAAAATAAAATCATTCAAAATCAGTGTTTTGTGTCATTATAGGGGGGCTGGGT
>JBILKT010000099.1:0-6549 GCA_044376545.1 Alphaproteobacteria bacterium | reverse complement strand
CTTTAAGCATTCTAGGCGAAAAAACCAGCCTTAATCAGCAGTCCATAAGCCCCATAGACTTTCAAATAGTGCGTCTACTCGGCTTATGGTTGTCTAGAGGAGGATAAGCTACACGCAAGCAGAGCATTCCACTCTCACCCCACGCCCTCCCAAATGGCTTATCATCAATAACTTGGTGGGATTCAGCTCTGCTTAGAGCACTATGGAGCGGGTGAAGGGAATCGAACCCTCACTTTCAGCATGGGAAGCTGACGTTCTACCACTGAACCACACCCGCGTTGCGCATGTTCTTAAAGACTGCCAGTCTATAAGTCAACAATGGGGTTAAATTTCAGATTTCAGATTTCAGAATTCTGGCTTCAGGCTTCTGATCCCCATCCGCGCATCTCCACCAACCGCGAGACCGTGCGCTGAAATTCAAACGCCAGATGCCCCATGCGGTAAAGTTGCTCAGGGCTAGCGGCCGCCGTGCAATACAGGGGAATGCGGTTGTCATACAGCACGTCCACCAACGTCATAAAACGCTTGGCGGCATTTTGATTGTCGTTGGTGAATTGGGGAATCCCTGTGAGGAAGAGCGTTTTATATTTCTCAATAAGTGCAAGATAGTCCCCCGCGCCTAACGGCTGGTCGCACACGTTCTTAAACGGGATCCACGCAATAACCCCCACCGCCTTGGGAAGTTCTAGTATGCGCCCCTTGATGTCTAGCTGCGCTTTTCGGGCGACCTTACCGCCCGTCAGTCTTTTAAAGGCTGCTTGTAAAGCGATTGCCGCCCGCTCATCATCGGGATAAAAATATGTTTCCTCATCGCTGCCTTGTTGTTGCAGGCGATAATCCTTCGCGCTCCCTAATTCAAATACCTCGACTTGCTCTTTCAGTAGAGTAATAAAGGGGACAAAAGACTCACGCTGCAAGCCATCTTTATACAGATCCTCAGGTCGCCAATTGCTGGTTGCCACCATCACCACCCCTTCTGCAAACAACGCCGTGAACAGGTTCTTGAGAATCATTGCATCGGTAATATTGGTGACGTGAAATTCATCAAAACATAGCACGTGCGTTTTTTTCGCAATCATTCGCGCAATGATTTTCAAGGGATCTTGCTGCTTTTCGCCTTTTGATTGACGTAATTTATGGAGTGTCTGATGCACCTCCAACATAAATTCATGAAAATGTACACGCCGTTTGCGCGGGGTTTGCAGCGCATCATAAAACAGCTGCATGAGCATGGATTTGCCCCGCCCTACATCCCCAAAAATATAGAGTCCTCGCGGCGTGTGTTGCTTATTACTAATCAAAGAAAGAACTTTTTTTAGGTCAAAACGGGTATGGAGCTGATAGTCTGTGAGTAAATGATAGAGTGCATCTAAACGTTTCACCGCTGCTTGTTGATATACATCAGGCGCAAGCTCGCCCGCAGCCAATTTTTTCTGGTACGCTTCAAGCGGTGTTAATAAGACAACAGACATGTCTTGTTTTAGGGCTGTTGCGATGTTTTTCACAGGATGATCTTACGCAAAATGATTTAATTTTTTGTGAAGGACCTCCCTACGGGATAAAAAATAAGGCGTAGACCTTATTCGCAATCAGCACTATTTTGTTGTTCTTTCATAATTTGGGAAAGTGTTTTGGGGTATAAGCCCTACTGTGCTACCACCACCCTATAATATATATAGTCCTTTTCACTGCTTTCAATGCAGCCACTGTCGCGGTCTTTTCCCTGCAAGCCTTTTCCCTGCAAGCCTGTGCCCTGAAAGTCCTTACCCTGAAATAGGGCGAAAATATTGACTTGCTGTTGTTGCCATTGGCGAAGGCTCACACCGCTTGCGACGGGAGAAATTGTCTCCGCATCGTGCCAAAGAGCGGTATTGAGGGCTTGGCATGTCGCCTGTGTGAGACCGCTCAGATAAAAAGCAATATCGGTCGCATCTTCATTAAAGGCACCGATAATTTGCCCATTGCCCAATGCCCAAGCTGCATGGGGCGTGATAAGTGCAGCCGCTGGCGGCACAAGAGGCACATCCAAAATTCCCCGATCTCCCACAATATCGGGTTGCTGCCCGCTATTATAGCGAATATCTTCGGGTTTATACCCCAAGGAAAGCATGCGTTTAAAGGCATTTTCTAGGATACTGCCTTGTTGCAGTACGATCATTGCTTGTGCGGCAGGAGAGGGAGATGAGGAGGGAGAGTGGCTGGGCGCCGAAGACAGTGTATAAAAACCAAATACCCCACCCGCAATCAGTAGCAGCGCAAAAAGTCCGATTATTCGCTTCTTAAAAGTCATTTTTTAAGCCGTTTCTATACCTGTTGCACAGGAAGAATGTGCAACGTTTCGCTGGGGCGCCGCGCGGGCTTTACCGCTCGCAAGATTTATTTGCAGATTTTCAGGTGCGAGCGGTATAGTTGTGTGGCGGTTTTACTCCTGCCGCTGCAAGCAGCGCAACGGGAATTTCCGCCCGATTAAGGGTGTAGAGGTGGAAATCTTCCACACCACCCGTTTTTAATGCCTGATATTGTTTGATAAGTAATTCTTTGCCACGCTCTAGGGCAGCTATCGCATCGCATCCCGCAAAAAAATCTTGCACGCTTTGTGGCACAGCTGCACCGCAGCTTGTCGCAAACCGCACAACCTGTTGAATATCATAAATAGGCAACAACCCCACAATAATCGGCATGGTCACACCTGCTTTCACAGCGTTGTCACGAAAACGAAAAAACACCTCATCATCAAAGAAAAACTGGGTAATAGCATTGGTTGCTCCTGCGTCTTGCTTGCGTTTGAGGTGTAAAATATCCTCAGCGGCGCTTCTTGCTTCGGGATGTGTTTCGGGATACGCGGCAACAGAAAAAGTAAACGGGGCCAAGATACGCAAGCCCGCAACGAGGTCGCTTGCGTAGGCATATCCTTCAGGGTGGGGGGTGTATGCACCACTCCCCTTTGGCGCATCCCCGCGCAAGGCAACGAGGCGTGTAATCCCTGAATCCCAATAACTTTGTGCAAGCGCATTGATTTCTGCCTTTGTCGCGCCAACACACGTTAAATGCGCTGCTGTCGGCAATCGGTGGGTGTGTTGCAGCGTCTGCACCAGCTTAAACGTGGCATCCCGTGTTGTGCCGCCTGCGCCATACGTCACAGAGACAAAATCAGGGGTATAGGGCGCAAGCGTTGTGATAACATCGTTGAGCTTGTCTGCTAACGCGGGTGTTTTGGGTGGAAAGAATTCAAAAGAGAAAGATTGCGGCATAGTTCTAGAGGCTCTTTTATAAAAAATTAAGGATGATGTGATAGACAGGACTTACGCAGGTAAAGGATTTTTTGAGCGAGGATTGAAAAAGCACTGCTTTTTTCAACCGCAAGCCAATGAGACTTTCTTTTTACAAGCCTGAAAAGGCGCAGTAAAAAGATTAGTCGGAATTGTTCAAGGCAAAAAAGACGAGCGCTGCGTAAGTCCTGATAGAAACACACTGTTGCAAGCATTGCTACTATCTTAACTATCTCCTAGACAAGCGTTAAACAGAGGCGTAAACGACTTTTATGGTAAACAAATTTTCTAAAAAAAGCCTTTTTGCTGCTGTATCCTTGATGTTGTTGAGCGGGTGCGCCACTACTAGTGGTATGGATGACGCGTCTGCAAAAGATCCGTTAGAGTCTGTCAATCGTCGTATTTTTGCATTTAACGAGCAAGTTGACAAATATATCCTAAAACCTGTTGCAGAAACCTACGTGGACTATACGCCTGAGGCAGCACGCAAGGGCATTCATAATTTTGTAACCAACTTAACAGAGCCTAAGACGGCGGTAAACAGTGTGTTGCAGGGTGATTTTAAAAACTTTGGTAACGCTACCACGCGCTTTGTGGTGAACATAGCGTTCGGCTATGGCGGCTTTGTTGATAGAGCAAGCAAAGAAGGTGTCTTTGCCAATAAAGAAGACTTTGGGCAAACCCTCGCTGTGTGGGATGTGCCAACAGGTGCTTACATCGTGTTGCCATTTTTGGGTTCATCAGACGTGCGGGATACAACGGGCAGGATTGTCGATGCACTGCTGCTTGATCCGTTTGGTATTGTTGAAAGCAATGCAGGCGGAGATCAGTATCTGTTCTATACAGAGCGCGGCATATACGTGATCGACAAACGCGCCATGCTGCTGGGAACAGTGGATACACTGCGGAATAACGCGGTTGATTTTTACGCAAAAGTACGCAACATCTTCTGGCAAGAAGAGATGAAAAATTCTGGTGGTGCGGCAGCAGCGTCTAACGCGACCGCCGAAACAGCAAACTTCGATGAATTCTTTAGTGGAAATACACCGCAATGATACGCAAAGTGAAATATATTCTGACTGCTGTCCTGTTGTTAGCCTTTAGCATGCCGATGCAAGGGCAGGCGCAAACTGTTTCCGATGTAGCGCGCGTGGCAACATCGCCCACCGATGCAGCGTTTTTAGAAAGTGCTAAGCAGTACATTCAGCACTTGAGTGTTGAGGCAATTGACAAGCTGACAGATTTAAAAGTGCCGCAAAATTTGCGAGAACACCGTTTCCGTGCCATGTTGCAAGAAAATTTTGATGTCCCCAATATCAGCCGTTTTGTGTTGGGACGGTATTGGCGTGTCGCAACCCCTGCGCAACAACAAGAGTTTGTTGAGCTCTTCAAAGAAATGGTTGTGCAAATTTACATGACCAAACTTAAGGACTATCGCGGACAAAGCCTTCAAGTTGTTGGCGGTCGTTTGGATGGAGAAGGGAAATACGCATTAGTGGAAACAACCGTCATTGACCCCTCTGTGTCGAACAAAGTGGCGGTGCAGTGGCGCGTCATTCGTGCTTCCCCCTTTAAAATTGCTGATGTATCGGTAGAAGGCATTAGTATGGGCGTAAGTCAGCGATCAGAATTTTCTTCGGTTATTCAGCGCGGTGGTGGTCAGTTTGAGGCATTGTTGGTGGAATTGCGGAAGAATAAAATTTCTGTGGCGGAAAAAAGGGGGCAGTAATTATCGCTAAAGCCCCAACCACCCGCGTATCCACAGCTCTTGCGGAATCACTTGCACAGGCACTGTGTTGCTCACAGGCCACGCATCCACCACGTAATACAACCCCGTTGTAATATCGACAATCGTTGCTGTTTGATACACCGTGAACGTGCCTGTTTTACGAATAATATCCCGTGGCTTATGGTATTTCAGCAATCCATAGTTGCGGAGGATGTGCAGATACGTCGATGTATTCACCGCCACATCATATTTATCAACAGGCTGCGCTCCCCGTTTAGAATCAAAACCACTGTCTTCGCGAGAGACATTCCGAATACGCCCGTTGGTATATTTTTCAAAAATCCGCACCACCCGCGCAATGGCATTCCGCTCTGCTTCCGCGTTGTTCACCGATTTAAACGACACCACAATTTCTTTCCACTCTTCGCCCGATAGACTCGTATCAGCAGAAACTTCACACTCATCCCCATAACAGAGCGTAAAGGCTTCAGGAGAAGGCTCGCCAATCACCCGCTGTTCAACAGGGGCGTACGTCGCACAGGCAGCCAACAACAAAGAACTTATAACAACGGGGAAAGCAAATTTTTTCATCACATAATCCTTATTATTACGGACGAGTATCGCCTAAAACACTTGGATTTTCAATGATAAAGAGAACGAGCAGCTAAATATGAATCGCCCGCCCGTCTACCGCCAACGCCGCCTCTTTCACCGCTTCATTCAGTGTGGGGTGGGCATGGCACGTGCGGGCAACATCTTCTGCCGAGGCGCCGAACTCTAACGCGAGAGCCACTTCCGCAATCAACGTTCCTGCATCCGCGCCAATGATATGTGCGCCTAACAACGTGTCTGTTGTGGCATCTGCCAGCAATTTCACGAATCCTTCGGTGTTGCCTGTCGCCTTGCCGCGACTATTCGCCGCAAACGGGAATTTCCCCACTTTATAGGCAATGCCTGCCGCCTTCAGTTGCTCTTCCGTTTTACCCACGGTGGCAACTTCAGGGTGCGTATACACCACCCCCGGAATCGCATCATAGTTAATGTGCGGCTTTTGCCCCGCCATCATTTCCACGCACACCACGCCCTCTTCCTCGGCTTTGTGTGCTAGCATTGGCCCTGCAATCACATCGCCAATCGCATAAATGCCTTTAACGGCTGTTTGAAAATGCCCGTCAACCGCAATGCAGCCGCGCTTGTCCGTGGCAATGCCCAAGGCTTCAAGCCCCAACCCTTCAGTGTAGGGCTTGCGACCAATAGAAATCAGCACCACATCCGCATCCAGCGTTTCCGCCGCACCGCCGCTCGCTGCTTCCACCGTCACGCTCGCGCCTTGTTTGGTTTTTTGAATGCCCGTTACTTTGGTAGAAAGCTTGAACGTAAAGCCTTGCTTGGTGAGCACTTTTTGCAACGCGCTCCCCACTTCTGTGTCCATTGCAGGCACAATGCGGTCAAGATACTCAACCACCGTCACCTTCGCGCCCAGCCGTTGCCACACAGACCCCAGCTCTAACCCAATATATCCACCCCCAATAACAAGCAGTTTTTCAGGCA
>JBILKT010000098.1:0-6560 GCA_044376545.1 Alphaproteobacteria bacterium | reverse complement strand
ACTTTTTGGGCAGAGCCGTTTAATTATTCTGTCATTCCCGTGCAAACGGGAATCCACTCTTCTTCAAAAAGTGTGGATCCCCGCCAGAGTTTACCCTCACGAAAGTGGGGGCGGGGATGACACGCGGAGTTAGAATTTAGCTTTCATCAATAATTAAATGGCTCTGCTTTTTGGGGGGTTAGGGGGGGGCTGCCCCCTGTTTGCGGGGGCGATTTAGGGCGAATGGCGCGGGGGTTGGCTCCCCATGCCCCCTCTTATGCCAATCTGCTTACGGTTCTAAAGGGGGTGTCCTGTGGGTGTCATGATAAGGTGAGATTCGTGCCCCGTTTTTATGACGGGGTCTGCAAAAGTAAAAGACCAGACCCCGTTATAAAAACGGGGTGACGCTTGGTGATGATGGCAGCATTCTAGACCCCGTCCGTGACACCGTCCATGAAGACGGGGTGACGTCCAGCACCAAAATCCGTCACCCCGTTTTTATGACGGGGTCTGGTAATTCTTATGTCATCATCAAACGTCACCCCGTCGCATGACGGGGTCTGGGGGAAAATAAGATCCAGCCCCATTATGCGACGGGGCCTGACTCCTCTTTGTGGCAAAGCATCACACTTTACCTTGCTGTTAATTGGGGGCAGCCAGTGACGGTTCAACTTAACCAATAGCCCCCACAACCAGCTCAGGATTAACGGCTATCGTTTTAAGGTAGGCGATGGCATAAGAAGGCGGCGTGTTTTTGCCCTGTTCCCATGCGCGGAGTGTTTCGGTATTGATTTTGAATTTCCCGCAAAAGTCGTTTTGCGTCAGCCCGAGTTTCTTGCGCACGGCTTTAATGTCAATTTCATCCACTGCATAATGCGTAATACGGAAACCCTCTGTTTTTCCGTTAGCATAGTCTAATGTTTGCTGCAAGCCACGCAGCAGGCTTTCCCCCAACATGGAAGGTGCAGAGGGTGCATCGTCAATGATATTTTTTGCCATGTTCCAAACTCCTTTTAATAGCATCTGCCAGTATTGCTGCGGCACGTAAATCTCCTGCCGATAAATCGTCTTTTTCGTTTTTGCCATACGCGGTGATAAGCGTTAGCGGCAATCGTTCATCATAGTAAAAATAGATAACTCTTGCGCCACCGCGTTTTCCGCGTTGCTTTGATTGCCAGCGCAGCTTGCGTACACCGCCTGAACCCTTAATCACATCCCCCGCCAAGGGATTAACAGCCAGAAACATTTTAAGGGCTTCGACCTGTTCTTCCGTAAACAGTTTTTCAGCTTGTTTGGTAAATTCTGGTGTTTCGGCAACTGTAAGCATGAGTGATAGTAGTATGTAATACGACTTTTGTCAATCTCACTGTTTTACACAGTCAGAGCTGTTACTTTCTAATGGAGCCACTGAAACTTGATTTACAAAGATCTGTTTTAAACGTATGCGTTATTTTCGGGACAAGCCCTCAGGTTACTTGGATTCCAATAGCCCCCACAACCAGCTCAGGATTAACGGCTATCGTTTTAAGGTAGGCGATGGCATAAGAAGGCGGCGTGTTTTTGCCCTGTTCCCATGCGCGGAGTGTTTCGGTATTGATTTTGAATGCTTGTGAAAATGCAGGTTGCGTCATCTTGGTTTTGCGGCGCACGGCTTTTATATCCATGCCGTCAAAATCAAAA
Source organism: Alphaproteobacteria bacterium (assembly GCA_044376545.1). Lineage (GTDB taxonomy): Bacteria > Pseudomonadota > Alphaproteobacteria > JAJTHO01 > CANGXP01 > CANGXP01. The sequence continues at coordinate 4,901 of JBILKT010000098.1, read as the reverse complement.
TGGGTGAAGCGCACCTTCCCTTTGCCTGTTTCTGTGAATTCTACAGCCTGTTCAAGACTCGTTTTTAACTGATTGAATAATTCATCGTCCATAATCGTCAGCATATCTTTTTGTAGTACATTGTCCTAGTTTTGTCAATCTCTATTTCTACGCAGTATTGCTTCCCCGCGCCCTGCATAGAAGCTTTCTGCTGCTTTCCGTTGAGCACCTATTTTTAGAATTGACGAAATGTCAGTATTCTTGCAGATTATACCAATCCACTTAGTCATCCGAAGGATTTCTGGACCCCAGCCTGCGCTGGGGATTCGCTCGGAGAATGGCTCGCGCTGGACGAATCCCCTGCGACTCGCCGCGCAGGCGCTTGCGCAGCGGGAGGCAGGGGGCCAGCTACTTTAATTTATGACGCATTTTTTTTAGGAATTTAAGCGGATTGGTATAACTTAAGGCAGGATCCCACATCCCTGCATCTCTTGGCACTATTGCTAGTGTTAATTACCGTTTTGCGGTGCGTGAGGCGGGCGTTCTCACCTCTTAAGTATTGGTTTATAATGCACAATTCCCTGCGTTTGTCAAGCGCACTGTGTCACAGAAAAATTTTCATGTGTTCTTTTTTGAGTGTGACTTGAGCAATTCCCCAAGCTCTTCTTCCTCTTGCGCAAATTCTGCGATGCGATCTTCCGTATACATTTCTAGGGGGATGGTGATTGCGGGGCGGAAAACAATTTCACCTGTTGGCATTGTGGAGACAACAAACTGTTGTCCGCCTGTCAAGCCAAGCGTTTTGCGCATACCTGCTGGCAGTGTGAACGTGCCGCGATCTGTCATGGAGATAAGTTCTTGCATACCTAAGTTGTATCATATTTGCAGTATTACTGCAATGCAGAAGTTCTGTTGCTTGCTTTCCACCGCCTTCCACCACGCCCCAGCCCAAAACAACAAAAACCCCGCCCTTCTGGTGAGGGGCGGGGGTTTGTATATATTTGTAATTTAGTTAATTTTATGGAGTCGGAGTGGTCGTAGTAGTTCCAGGCGTTAAGTTTGTTTGCCCCCCAGAGATATACTGGATACCATAGTTCACGCTGGTGATAAGAACCAGACCACCAATTAAGCCAAAGAACCAGCTCCAAGTAAACCGTCCAAAAAACGCAAGGGCACCCAAAGCGATAGCACCCAAGCCTGCTACCCCAAACACAACTTTTTGCGCATAGGCGCTTGTTCTTCTGGCGAGGTCGGCGCCTTTTGTAAACCCTTGTGTGGAGCCATCAACATCCTGTCCATCAGAAAGATCAATAAACCCTCCTGTTGTTGGCGTCGGCACTGCCTGTGCATGCGCCTGACTTGTGGTGTATCCTGTCGAAAAGCCTAAGCCGATAAGCACGGCAAGGCCAAAAAATGTTTTAAAAAGTGTTTTCATGGTTAGTTTCCTTTTTGTGTGCCTGTTTAAGGGGAGTGTTGTTTCTGTGAATGCTTTATAAGAGCTTCATAGGTACTGTATATTACATTTTATGATGTTTGTCACTAATTATTTTCAATGTAAAGCAATTTTTCTGATGGCGAAAAACCTTCGACTATACACGGTAAAAATGAAGAAAGAGTAAAATTCCCTGCGCGGCCACCACCAACCCAAAGAGGGCGCGGAACGATTGCTTTTTGGTTTTGTGACGAAAGCGCCGCATGGCGTAGTAGGCGCCCGCACTGCCGCCTGCGAGCACAAGCAATAACAATGCTTTTTCGGGAATGCGGGGTTGTTGCCGCTGTGCAGCGCGTTTATCAAGGAAAAAAGCCCCGAACGTGGCACTATTGATAGCGATGAGGTATAAAGCTATATCTAGAGTAGAGAAGGGAAGAGGGGGCATAAATTAGGACAATGAGAGTTGTGAAAGTTTCCCAGACCCCCGTCATAAAGACGGGGTGACGTTTGGTGATGATATAATACCAATTCATTTTAAAAACTAAAGGAACTGGATCCCGCGCAGGGAATTCGTTCTGAGTATACATACACAGGGCGAATTCCCTGCGCAGGCAGGGATCCAGTTTTTAGTGCGAGTTTTATAGCGTGATATCTATATGTTACAAAGCTCGTCACCCCGTCGCATGACGGGGTCTGGTTTTTAAAGGCCGAATACAATTTTATATCTCCGCCGCAGCGTCTTTGCAAAGCACTTTCTCTCCTTGACCCATCCCCCGCGATTCTTTATAGTAGCTGCTCTGGTCGGGTGGCAGAGTGGTTATGTAGAGGCCTGCAAAGCCTCGTACGTCGGTTCGATTCCGATCCTGACCTCCAGAAAACAATACTTTAGGAGCGTGTTCCATGGCAAAAATCGCAATCGTTTATGACAGTGGCGATGGACACACCGCCGTTGTCGCGGAAGAAGTGGCAACAGGGGCGCGTGGCGTTGCAGGCGTTACCGTTGATGTTATTAAAGCAGCTGACGTGAAAGATGTTACGACGCTGAATGGCTATGACGGCATGATTTTTGGCACCCCCACCTATATGGGCGGCGTGTCGGCGGCATTTAAAGCGTTCATGGATGCCTCAGGCCCGGCATGGTTCAAGCAAGCATGGAAAGATAAGTTTGCGGCGGGCTTCACCAATTCCGGCAGCTTGTCGGGCGATAAATTGCTCACCCTACAGCATCTCGCTGTGTTTGCTGCACAACACTCGATGTTGTGGATTAGTCAGGGGCTTATGGGCGCGTCCTCTAAAGAGCACGGCGGCAAACCCGATGATGTGAACCGCGTCGGTAGTTATCTTGGCCTCATGACGCAATCTGATAATGCCGCCCCCACCGAGACACCGTCTGCGGGCGATAAAAAAACCGCACAGCTTTTTGGCGCGCGGGTGGCAGAGGTGGTTGCGCGGCTGACGAAATAGTTTCATTTTTGGTAGTCCTGTCGGTGTAATGATAAAGTGTGAAACGTCACCCCGTCTTCATGACGGGGTCTGCAAATAAAGAAGAACCAGACCCCGTCATGAAGACGGGGTGACATTTTGATAATTACTATTTCCCAGTAACTCCCTAGGTACTCTTCAAGGCCCTAGGAAAAAGAAGGAACTATTTTGATATTCTTTCTTTTCCTCGTCCCTAGTAAGCCATAATCATCAAAAGCAGGATTTTCTGGACCCCTGCCTTCGCAGGGGATTCGTTCAGCACCCAGCCGAATCCCCGGCGAAGGCAGGGGCCCAGAGACCAATATAGAAGTATACGGCAATTATCGATTATGCTCCACTAGTGCCTAATGCCTAATGCCTAGCGCCTAGCGCCTCGTCCCTTGAAGGGTAGCTAGGTAGTTACAATTACTATTTCCCATGTCGTTTATTCATTTTTAACTAGACAAACCCGACATACCTTTGTAGAAACGGCACTCTGTTTTTTTGTGGGAGGTTAGCTCAGCGGGAGAGCGTCTCGTTTACACCGAGAGGGTCGGGGGTTCAATCCCCTCACCTCCCACCATTTCTTTTGGTAGATGCCTAGCAATGCTAGAATGTATTGACTTATAAAGGAATGTCACTACAAAGCAGGGTTCTGGTATTTTTTGGATTAATTATGTTAAGATTCACCTACTCGGCAAAGCCCGCTGAAATCGAGCAAAAATGGTTTATTGTGGATGCCACAGACCTTATTTTAGGGCGATTGGCGACCAATGTTGCTAAAATTATTCGTGGCAAGCACAAGCCAACCTTTACAGCGCATATGAATTGCGGCGATAAGGTTATTATTATTAATGCCGAGAAAGTGGCGGTAACGGGCAATAAGCTTGAGCAAAACAAGTTTTACTGGCACACCAACCATCCAGGCGGAATTAAAGAACGCACATGGAAAAATCTGTTGAACGGCAAGTTTCCTGAGCGTCTTGTTGAGAACGCAATAAAGCGGATGCTCCCCAAAGAAAGCCCGCTCGCGCGTGACCAGTTTTCACACAATCTCTATGTCTATGCAGGAAGCGAGCACCCACACGCAGCGCAACAGCCACAACCCCTTGATTTGAAAACCCTTAACAACAAAATCGCAAAAAGAGCATAAGTATTATGGCGACACAACCTCCTAAAAAGCCTGCAGGCTCTGCTGGTAATTCTTCTAACAACAGCCGTGGTGGCGGTGGTGAAGGACGCGATCGTCGTCCTCAAGGTGGCAACCGTGATCGGGAGCGCGACAACAAGCCGTTCCAACCGAACCCTGCTAACCGCTTTGCCCGCCCGATGCCGACAGCGGCAGCGGCAGCAAAACGTTTAGCCGCGCAAGAAGCCAATGCAGCAGCAGAAGCGGCCCCTAAAGTCGCGCAAATTGATGCGTTGGGTCGTTCTTACGCAACAGGGCGTCGTAAAGATGCAACGGCGCGGGTGTGGATTAAACCGGGTTCTGGCAAAGTGATTGTTAATGGTCGCGATGTAAAAACATATTTTGCCCGTCCTGTGTTGCTGATGTTGCTGAATCAGCCGTTTGTTGCGGCAAACCGCGATGGTCAATACGACGTTCACTGCACGGTTACAGGCGGTGGGTTGTCTGGACAAGCAGGCGCAGTGCGCCACGGTCTCAGCCGCGCCCTCATTAACTATGAGCCTGCCCTGCGCGGTGCGCTGAAAGCAGGCGGCTTCCTGACACGGGATAGCCGTAAAGTTGAGCGGAAAAAATACGGCAAAGCCAAAGCCCGCCGTAGCTTCCAGTTCTCTAAACGGTAATATCCCCTGGGTATTCAAAAGTACAAAAAGACCAACAGCCCTGTTGGTCTTTTTTGTTTGGGGGTGTATACTGCTCGCACCTCAGAGCTTGTCCCGAAACTAATACCAAGCTCATTAAATTTCTAAAGAACTTCTGGATACCAGCTTTCGCTGGTAATTCGCACCACAGGCAGTCGTTTCGGGAGTAGCGAATCACCAGCGAAAGCTGGTGTCCAGTTAC
>JBILKT010000097.1:0-6607 GCA_044376545.1 Alphaproteobacteria bacterium | reverse complement strand
GCAATTTTCAGCAGTCCGTGCTTCTTCTTGCCGACCGAGAGTTTAAGCGTCTCGCCTTGTTGGAAATCATCAAGGCGAATTAAATGTTGTTCCTCTTGTATCACACAATCATTGATACGTATAGCCCCAACTTTAATAAATCTTCGTGCTTCGCTTTTTGAGGGCGTTAAATCTGCCTGCACTAGCGCCTCTAACAACGGCAAACCCTTTTCTAGCGTGGCTTTGGGAATATTCGTTGTGGGCAGTCCCGCGCTTGATAATCCTTGCTCAAATGTTTCTTTAGCGGTTTTTTCTGCCTCTACTGCCGCTTTTTCCCCATGACACAGCGTTGTGACCATCGTTGCGAGAATCTTTTTCGCCTCATTAATCTCTGCACCGCCGAGGGCTTCTAATTTTGCAATGTCCTCCAACAATAGTTCTGTAAAGAGGCGTAAGAATCTTCCCACATCCGCATCTTCGGTGTTGCGCCAGAACTGCCAAAAATCATACGGTGAGAGCTTATCCGCATTGAGCCACACGGCCCCTTGCGCAGTTTTGCCCATTTTTGTGCCGCTTGACGTCGTGAGCAACGGGGAAGTCAAGCCAAACACTGTTTTGCCCTGCACGCGACGCGTTAAATCCACGCCGTTGACAATATTGCCCCACTGATCAGAGCCGCCCATTTGCAACACGCAGCCATAGCGTTTGTTGAGCTCTAAAAAGTCATAAGCTTGGAGAATCATGTAGTTAAATTCAAGGAAAGACAGCGGCTGTTCCCGTTCCAGCCTGAGTTTCACACTGTCAAACGACAGCATCCGATTCACCGAGAAATGCGCCCCAAAATCCCGCAGAAAGGCAATATAATTCAGCTCCCGTAGCCAATCATCATTATTGACAAGCTGTGCCTTGTTAAAATCAATGTAGTTTGCGAAAATTTGTTGAATGCCACTGATGTTCTGATTAATTGCGGCATCATCCAACAGCTGGCGCACTGTATCTTTACCTGAAGGGTCGCCCACCTTGGTTGTCCCGCCGCCCATCAGCACAATCGGCGTGTGCCCTGCTTTTTGCAAATGCCGCAGCAGCATAATTTGCACAAGACTGCCCACATGCAGGCTATCCGCCGTTGCGTCAAAACCAATATACCCTGTGATTTTTTGCGATGCACAGAGCGCATCTAACGCTTCAAGATCTGTACCTTGATGGATAAAACCGCGTGTGGAAAGGGTGTGGAGAAAGTCTGATTTCATAACTTCGCTGTTGTACGGGAGAATCCCCGTAACAACAACAGAAAAAACTTGACATTAACTCCAAATATCCCTAATAAAAACTTACAAATTGGAGATTGTTTCTGTGCGCCCCTTTGCTTTTATAGTGCTGGTATTATTAATAGGGCTGTCATTGTCTGCACAGGCAGAAGATTTATTCAAACCAAAGCACAAACCCGTTGACGCAACGGATATTTTAAAAGCCTTAAGCGGCAATAGCCTTGCTGGGGAAATCGATGGTATTCCCTTCGTGCAATATTTTAGCCCCACGGGCAAAACTGTTTGGCAACCCGCTGCGGGCGAAGACGTACTGGGCAGGTGGCGCGTTGGCAGTGACGGAAAAATGTGTACCCTGTGGGATGGTGTTGTGGAGTCTTGCTATAGTGCGTACAAAGAATCCCTCAACACCATCCGCTGGGAGAGCAAAAACAAAGCAATGGTCGCAAAGCGTTTGTCGAACATCACTGTCCTCTATCAAGGGAACAGAACCACCTTACCAGCCCCTCCTGAGGAAGCGGCGGTTAAACAAGGTTTTTTTTACGAAAAACCTTTTGGTGATGTTTTGCGGGGGGGGTTGATGCTCTATTAATCCTATTTTTTATCCTTACTAAATGCTAAAATTGCACTGGCTGTGCCAACGCCTACCGTGCTGATAACATTTAGTTGTTCGGGCGACAACCCCACTCCAATAGCGGTGAGCATGCCTGTTAAACCCACCCATGTTGAGCGTTCATTGAAGCGTTCGAGTAGCCAGTTAAAAAAGTTTTTCATATCGTTCTCCTGTTGTTAATAGTTGGCGCGGCGCATCCATCCCTGTTCAAATTTTTTCAAAATAGGATTAGCTGCAATTATCCGCCGATAGTGCGCTGCGGCCTCCATGCGAAGGCCTGCCAGCAGCATTTCCTCATCCATTTTATTGGCGAGAGAAATTGTCTGTTGTCCGAGTATTCCATCTAGCTTAATGCGTTTTCCCGCGCGTTTTAACGCCCGCTGCAGACACAAGTGCGCCTTTGCGGCACCCATGTTCACCGCCAAATCAAAAACTTTTGTGGCAACGCTGGTTTTTTGCAGTCTCCCATAACCATACAACCGCCAGTAATCGCGATAATAAATTGCTGTAGCGTGTTCCACTGTCAGCATTTTAATATCAAGACGCGGATACGATTTTTTGCTAATGCCAAAGTTTGTCTCACCGCCGCTATCGCCTGCAACATCGGCATAGCCCCCCTCATGCGCGAGCACGACTTTCACCGCTTTTTGAAACCGTTTATCTGTATCTTGCATTGCGTTTCTCCCCCTCATTGCTTATAAAAATTTTAGAAAATGGCAGCAGGCTACAGGCAGCAGGGAATTTTCTTTTTCTGCCCTGTAGCCTCGTGCCTGATGCCACCTCTCGCATAAAAACCTCTCGCATAAAAAAGGCTTACTCTCCCCATGACACCACGCCACAACTGGACAACCGCTGAAATCCAAACACTGCTTGAAAAACCGTTATTTGAATTGCTGTATGAGGCACACACGGTGCATCGCGCCCATCAGCCTGAAAATTCTATTCAGCTTGCCAGCCTGCTCAGCATCAAAACTGGCGGCTGCCCTGAAGATTGTAAATACTGCCCACAATCCGCCCATTTCAAAGAAACAGGCGTAGAAAAAGAACCGCTCCTCTCCGTTGACACGGTGCTCAAAGAAGCAGCTATAGCCAAAGCCAATGGGGCAAGCCGTTTCTGCATGGGCGCCTCATGGCGACAACCGCCCGAAGGCACACCAAAGGCTGAGGCGCAATTTCAAAGCGTCCTCGAGATGGTCAAGGGCGTGCGGCAAATGGGCATGGAAGCCTGCGTTACCCTTGGCATGCTTAATGAAAATCAAGCTGCGCAGCTTAAAGACGCGGGACTTACCGCCTACAACCACAACCTTGATACCAGCCCTGAATACTACGCCGACATCATCACCACGCGTACCTATCAAGACCGCCTCAATACCATTGAAAACGTCCGCAAAGCAGGTGTTGAGGTGTGTTGCGGCGGGATTATCGGCATGGGCGAAAGCGTGACAGACCGCGCCGCCATGCTGGCTGTGCTTGCCAACATGACACCACCCCCTGAAAGCGTACCCATCAACGCCCTTGTCCCTGTCAGCGGCACGCCGCTGGGGAACGTGCAAAAAATTGATGCGTTAGAGCTCGTGCGGATGTGTGCAGCGGCGCGCATCACCATGCCCAAAACCCGAGTACGCTTGTCAGCAGGGCGTTTAGAACTCTCCCGTGAAGCGCAAATCTTGTGCTTTTTTGCAGGCGCAAACTCGATCTTTTATGGCGAGAAATTGCTCACCACGGACAATAATGAGACACAAGCAGACCTCGCGATGATTGAAGCGATCGGCGCGAAAGTGATGGAGGTGGCTTAACTTAATGAATTTTCTGCAATAACGTTGCAATCAGCGTCAGCACACTCGCAAACAGCGTACTGCTGGTAATAAGCACCACGCGTTCCAGCCGCTCCAAACGGAAATGCAGGTTTTGATAGCGTTCCGCACACACCGCCACATGCAGCGTGAGGTTATGCGCTTCTTCTTCATATTCTCGTATTACCATCGTTGCTCTCTCTTGCGTTTATTAAACTTTGCAGTATAAAGCCTTTTCTGGCTTCGGATGTTCTGGAGTCAGGCTTCTGTATGCCATCGTAGCTCAGTCGGTAGAGCAACGCATTCGTAATGCGTGGGTCGGGGGTTCGAGTCCCTTCGATGGCACCAGCCTACGCTCTGCGAGCTTCGGCTCGGCTTGCCGAGCAGAAAACGAGCAGCTAAGCGGAGGCTGCCACGCCATAGTTCCAAAGGAACGAAGGCGGGCGGAAGATTTAGCGTAGGCGGACCTTAATAATCAACCGCGCCCCCCATACCCGTTATCCGCCTAATAATGATACCGACACTGCACCACGATGATAGTCTCTTGCTCTACCTTATAAACAAGCCGATGCTCTTGCGTCATGCGCCGTGACCAATACCCTGAAAACTGCATTTTTAAGGGCTCAGGTTTGCTCAACCCTTGAAAGGGCGTACGGACAATATCTTGTAATAGCGTATTGATTTTAGAAGCTATTTTTTTGTCTTCTGCCTGCCAACGTACATAATCAGCAAACGCATGTTTCGTGAAAAGAATGTTCATATGGAAACAGACACCACATCCCCTACTTCTGCCTGCGCTATGCTTTCAAGCAAATTTCGCGCATTATTAGGGCTACGAAGCAGATAGAGCGTTTCCTCCAAACTATGATAATCTGCAAGCGACATCATCACTACAGGGTCAGCCTGCCGCCGCGTTACCATAATAGGGGCATGGTCGCGGCACACCTGTTCCATCACACTCGCCAGATTTTCCCGTAAAGTTGAATAAGCAACAGTATCCATAATAGCCTCATTTGTACGACTTATTGTACAATATCATGCAGGACTTGTCAAGGAAGAGAAGAGGAAGAGAAGCGGTTTTCGGTTTTCGGTTTCAGGTTTTGAAAAAAGATTCTTAAAACGAAAATGAAACCCTAAAACCTAAAACCTAAAACCCAACACCTCCCCTTTCTAACTCACCACAGCCCTATCCGTCACCCGCCGCCAGTTCGTACCATCAGAAAACGCAAGCACTGCCCCGCCGCTTTCATTACTCACATAAATCAAACTGGCGGCAACACTTGCACTCGGCAAGCCTGCAACAGTATAGCTCGGCATAACAGGCAAGGGCGTTTGCCACGCGCTACCATCATAAAATAGCACGCGCTTTTCATCTTTCACCCACACCCGCCAGCCATTCGCTGCTGTATAAAATTTCCACACCCCGCCGATACATTGCGCGAGTTTCCCCGTCTGTCCTGCCCATGCCCCTGTGGGACTGGCAGCCACAATATAAACAACGCCTTCTGCGGGGCTACTCGGCGGTGTGGCAAGGTCTTTGTCTTCAACCGCTGCTTGCACCAACGCATCTAAGCGATTGAGACTATCTGCATGCGTCACCTCTTTTTGTGCTTGTTGCGTTTCGATATAGGGAAAAGAAAGTCTGGGGGTTGGCATGGCTATGCTCCTTTAATTAAACAGTGATTAATTTCGGTATACCCCGCCCGACAACAGCCGACCGTTGGTAAATCTTGATTTTTATTGCACTTTGCACAGCTCCAAAATCATTGATTTGTTGCGCTGCCGTATAAAGCGTTGTGGGGCTGGTGGTGGTGAGAGTCCGCACCACAGTTGCCCCCTTCATGATTTCTACATCGTATTGCTCTGTTGCTTCAACAAGCGGCAGATCAATCCCATCTTGCCAACCTCCATTCGCACGACTACGCCGTATCCATGTTATCGTTAAGTTTCCACTGCTATCCCGTGTGCCTGCAACATGCACAGGCGATAACGGCTTTAAATTTGCGGCACTCGGCGTGAATGAATACTCACTCGCATCGTCCAGCAACTGCCCTGAAGATACCGCCTTATAGCTATGCGCCACATTAATCAGCCCTGCAGGTTGTTGAAAAACCTCCTCGCCTAACAGCACAAAACGTTCGTTGATAGCGTGCGTTGCCATCGCGGCATCGGTGCCGCGCCGTGCCCTAAGCAGTCTTGACAACTGATAGGTATTCGTGCCCACCAACGTTGCCACACCAAATTGAAGCAACTCATCGCCCAGCAACGCCACATTCGTGCCCCGCAGCAACAAGGCATCGGTGGTGCTGGCAAGCGTGCCATCATTCAGCGTCACGGTGACGATATTTTTCTCATCAAGGTAGGCAGTTGGCGCATTCCCACTTAAAACGGTGGTGGCTTTGCCCGTAATGGCCTCCTTGGTTATCACTGTTTTCGGCGTAAACACATTGTCGCCCAACGATTCATAAATCGTTGTATACTGCCAGCTTGTGTCATCGCGCTGTTTGCTCACCGCCATAAAGAAGCTCGGGCTGTCGTCTGCCTCGTTATAGAGCGGTATATCCAGCAAAAACAGCGTGCTCACCCCTGTTGCGACCACAATTTGGGCGGAAGGGTAGGTTGTCCCTGCACTTGTCTGTATATATGCAGACGCGTCCGTTGTCACGGCTTCCACCTGCAAACTCGCATTCTGGTACAGCGTGCGTGTTATCCGCACCACAAACGTTTTTGCAGCGGTTGTCAGCGTCACCACATCGCCTGCCTCTAACACGGCATATTTTAAGGGCAGGGAGAATTTCAGCTGAAACCGCTCCACCCACACCGCCTCTAATAACATATCCGCCTGCCGTTTCGCCACCTCTGCCGCGAGCACAAAATTGGTTTTCACCGTTTTTTGAGAACTAGGAGGGGCAAGTTGCCGTACTGCTGATTGCGTCACCGTTTGATAGTCGCTTGCT
>JBILKT010000009.1:0-18983 GCA_044376545.1 Alphaproteobacteria bacterium | reverse complement strand
TATCGCAACTGAAGAAGTTGCGATGAAACGCTCAAGCGCCGCGCGGGCTTTACCGCTCGCAAGATTTATTTGCAGATCTTCAGGTGCGAGCGGTATAATACCAAGCTCATTAAATTTCTAAAGAACTTCTGGATACCAGCTTTCGCTGGTAATTCGCACCACAGGCAGTCGTTTCGGGAGTAGCGAATCACCAGCGAAAGCTGGTGTCCAGTTACTTGATTGACAAGGCGTTCCTTTAGAAAATTAAGTGAATTGGTATAACGTGCAAGGAGAAAGTTGAGATTTTTTGAGCGAAAAATCTCCCCAAAATAGCGGGATATACTGGGGTATTTTCCCTATTTTGGGGTGGTTTTGCAGCCAAAAAGATCATTTTAAACTTGTGCGTTAGTTTCGGGACAAGCTCTTAGACAATAGGCACTGTTAATCGTAATACTGCTGTAAAATTTTAGGATCAATCGCATCGAGAATCTTGTACACAGCATCCCTTCGTTCATTATTATCAATAGATTTATAAACCTCCATGGCATCAAGATAATACGAAATAGCTTTTTGCTGGTCTGTTTTCAACAGTGCAGCACCCATGCGCTCCCGCACCAGACCAATCATGAGATAGTTCATGTTTTTTTTATAAATATCGAGAGACTCCTCGTAGAGCGTTATCGCGGTAAGAGCTGCAGTGGGTTCAGCGACAAAAATCTTGTCTGCCAATACCATAATCAGGCGCGCCGCTTCTTCTGGGTCTTTAGCGTTGTTATAAGAAAAAACAACCTGTTTACTCGCAGTAATGGCTTTCACGTATTCGCCTTGTTTGGCGTAAACTTCCATGATGGCAGCATATGTTTTTGCACGGAACAAAGGTTTTTGATCGCGTTCGGCAATAGTAATGACATCTTGGATAAGTTTCGTGCCTTCTGCAGTATCTTGCAACAGAAGTCGCGCTTTGGCTTCAAGCAGAACGGCTTCTACGATATGGTCTGTATCGCCAAGGGTAATGGCAAAGCCCCGTGCGGCATAAGCCTTATCAATAGCTCTAGACAAATCGTGTTGTTCGTAAGCCCGTTCTGCCCGCCGCAAATTTTTTTGCAAAGCAATAAACGGTGTTTCCGTATTAAACAGAGCGCTGAAATTGTACAGCGCAAACAGCAACAATCCTAACGCAAACGCCACCAACAACAACGCCTTCACTTTCCAGTAAACATCAGGCATTTCTTTGTTTTTAAATAAACGAAAGCGCATAGAGGACATTTTCATTTTTTCTTTATAGACTAGGGCACTAGGGTAGAGTATACTCTGAAATATAAGTATTGAGAATACCTAAAAATAAATATTTTATTACAAAATAGTAGAATTTTTGACAATTATACCAATCCGCTTAAGTTTCTAAAGGAATGCGTCATAAAAATGCGTCATAAATAAGATAGCTGGACCCCTGCCTTCGCAGGGGGTTCGACTTGAGTAAGCGACCACCCCGAGCGAATCCCCAGCGAAGGCTGGGGTCCAGAAATCTTTCAGAAACTTAAGCGGATTGGTATATACCGCTCGCACCTGAAGATTTGCACAAACACGTTGCGAGCGGTAAAGCCCGCGCGGCGCTTGAGCGAAACGTTGCACATTCTTCATGTGCAACAGGTATAAGTATTAAGAACTCTCTCTTGAGGGAAAATTCTATGGCAACCTTTAAACAAGCGATAAGAAAAGATACCGCATTACCGCTCAGTGTGCGATGGGGGGAAGCTGCTGTATTGGCAGAAGATCTCTGGAAAGCAGTTTTGCCGACAGACCCTGCTCTTGTGGAAACAACTCTTTTTTCCTTATTAACACAAGCAAAAAACGGCTTCCTTACGCTTGACAACGTTGTATTGCGCGAAGGCGATACTTTTTCTATCAAGGATATCACTGCTGGGAGTCTCGTATACTATCATGCTGAAATATCGGATGAAGACGACACCATGGTTGTTGGATGCAAACAAAATGATATGCAATTACTTGAGATTGCCCTTAATATTCTTGCCTAATTTCTCCGAAAAACTGTGTCAGTAGTGTTTGAGCGGCACTTTCCTCAATCCCACCTATAACTTCTGGTTTATGGAAGCAGGTTGGCTGTGTGAAAATCCGCGCTCCATGCTCCACGCCGCCGCCTTTCGGGTTATATGCCCCAAAGTAGAGCCGCCTAATCCGTGCATAGCTTATTGCTTGGGCACACATGGCGCACGGCTCTAATGTCACATAGAGATCGCATTGATCAAGTCGCCAATCGTCTAGAGCGTGTGCAGCTCGTTGTAGTGCCAGAATTTCTGCATGGGCGGCAATATCCTTACGGCTTTCAACCAGATTATGCGCTGTTGCGATAACCATGCCATGACGCACAACCACCGCCCCAATCGGTACTTCTCCTAAACCAAACGCTTTTCTTGCCTCTAAAAGTGCTTGATACATCATGGGTAGAGTTTGTGTATCTGCCATGACTCTTCAAGTGTTTTACGGGTAAAAACGGTTCTGTCATGCAAGCGATGGGGCCTATCTTCCCAAAATTCAATATGTGTGGGCACAACACGATAGCCCCACCAATGCGGCGGACGCGGTACATCTTTGCCCTCAAACTGCGTAGTTACAGCCGCAATGTGAGCCAAAAATGTTTCTCGTGTATCAAGCAGCGCTGATTGATCTGATGCCCATGCCCCCAAGCGACTTTCGCGGCTGCGACGGGAAAAATACACATCTGCTTCTTCCGAAGAGACAGGAACGCAGGCACCTAGAATACGGATTTGCTTGCGAATGGCTTTCCAATGAAAGCACAAAGAAACATGGGGATTTTCCGCAATATCACGGGCTTTTTGGCTGTGCGAATTGGTGTAAAACACAAAGCCCCGTTCGTCATGCCCTTTCAGCAGCACCATGCGTGTTGAGGGATATCCCAACGCATTCACCGTTGCAACGCACATAGCTTCAGGGTCAACAAGTTCAGTTTGTTTGGCTTGGACAAACCAATCAGTAAACAGTGCAAAAGGATCAGTCATGCTGCCATTCTCCTTGTTTCAAGAGGGCAAACAGCGTGCGCAAGCCCATCGCTTCCCCGCCTTCGGGGCGACCGCTTTGTGCAGCAGTGTTCCACGCCATACAATCAATATGCACCCAACGGATTGTATCGGGCACAAATTCTTTTAAAAATAAGGCGGCTGTAATCGCACCGCCATAGGCGCTAGTCGAAATATTATTTAAATCGGCAATTTTGCTGTCTAATTGCGATCGATACCCCGCATAGAGCGGCAGTTGCCATAACGGATCTTGCTGTGTTGTGCTTAAAGCAACAATCTTGGCGGCTAACGCCCCAGTGTTCGAGAAGAGCGCAGGCACTTCTGCCCCTAACGCAACCCGCGCCGCCCCTGTGAGGGTTGCAAAATCAACCAACAAGGCGGGATTATCTTCTGCTGCCAAATCCAGCGCATCAGCAAGAATGAGTCTACCTTCTGCATCCGTATCACCAATTTCAACGGTGATGCCCTTGCGGCTTTTAATGATATCGAGCGGCCGAAACGCGCTGCCTGACACACTATTTTCCACAGCAGGAATAATCACCCGAAGGCATATAGGCAGACGCATCGCCATAATGAGGTGCGCGAGTCCCAACACAATTGCCGCACCCCCCATGTCTTTTTTCATTAACTTCATGGCGCTTGCGGGCTTAATGTCTAATCCCCCCGAATCAAAACAGACTCCCTTACCCACGAGGGTAAGTTTGGGGTGAGCATTATCTCCCCACTGCAAATCGATAACACAAGGCTTGTTTTTGCTTCCTTTGCCAACAGACCACACGAGCGGGAAAGCATGTTCAATATCAGTGTGTACGGTAACAGTGGCCTGATGCGTCGCGGCAAGTTTTAACGCAACACGGCTTAAATCAGCGGGCATCATGTCGTTTGCAGGGGTATTAATCAAATCCCGAGCAAGGAAGATGCCATCTCGCATGTTTTCCACAAGGAGAGCGTCCGCTGTTGCGGGCATCACAAGTGTGGGAAATTTTTTGGGTTTTGAGAGATAACGACTAAACTGATACCCTCCCAATTCCCAGCCCAAGGCAAGATGTGTTGCCTGCTCAGGCGTATAGGTCCCCGAAACGGCATATTCGCCCAGAGGCAATTTTTGTGGTAGGCTGGCAAGCGTCCATAAATCAAGGGCTTTGCCGCCGCCAACAACAACTTTTTGAATTCCCCCGCCCGCATTGGGCACAAGGCAATAGCTATGGGGCGTTGCTTTAAAATCAGCGAACTTTAGCCAAGGGTCAGCCGTAAGTGCGGATGCAAGGTCAGCTTCAAAGACAATCTGGAGAGGCGTTCTGTTCATCACGCCACTATCGCAAATTTTTACCTATGCCGCACGAATTTTTTGCAAGAAAATTTGCGTATCCTTGCGTAAGCCTTCTGCTTGTTGAGACAAAATTTTCGACGCGGATGAAACGTCACCCGTTGCTGTATCTGCTTGCAAGGCAGACTTTGAGACAACAGCAATACTTTCGTTAATATCACTCACCTGTGATGCGGCAATAGAAACGTTTTGCGCGATTTCGTTGGTAACGGTTGTTTGCTCGCTAATGGTTGCCGCAATATTTTCTGAATACTGACTCGTTTTGGTAATGGCATCTCTGATGGCATCCAGAACGGCGGTCACTTGTTTTGCCACTTTTTGCAAATTCGCAATTTGTTTGGCGATGTCGTCGGTTGCTTTACTGGTTTGTCTCGCAAGACTTTTCACTTCACTGGCAACAACGGCAAAGCCTTTTCCTGCATCCCCCGCACGGCTTGCTTCAATGGTTGCATTAAGCGCCAGTAAGTTGATTTCATGGGCAATGCCTTCAATAAGGGAGGCAATGCTGCCAATATGCGCGGAAGCCTCGGTTAATTCAACGGCTGCGATATTTGCATTCGCGGTTTGTGCAACCACATCATGCACACTGCTATGCGATGCACTGACCTGTTTTGCAATTTCCTGTAGCGAGGCAGACATTTCCTCCGTTGCAGAGGCAACTGTTTGCACATTTGCTAAGGTTTGCGTGGATGCTGTGGAGACGGTTGCGGATTTTTGCGTGGTATCACTCACCGCATGCGCCATTACCTCTGAGGTTTGCGAGAGTTCTGTGGCTGCCGTTGCAATAGAGCTCACTGCTTCACTGGTGACGCTCTCGAAATTGAGGATAAGTTTCTCGATACGCTCCGCGCGTTCTAGTTTTTCAGCATCTTCTGCTGCTTTTATAGTGGCAATCTCACGCGCCTTCAGGCCATTTTCTTTAAAAAACTGCACCGCACCAGCCATATGGCCAATTTCATCTTTTTTCTGAAGACAAGGCACGGGTAAATCAAGATTTCCCTCTGCAAGCCCTAGCATGGTGCTTTGTAAAGAATGTAAGGGGCGCACAATTCCCCGTACAATCGTGAGGAAAAGTCCGAAGGAAAGAAGTAATGCAATCCCTGTTGCGACAAACGTATTAATTTTGTAGCGCATATAGTGATTTAAGCGTTTATCAAGCATGCTATCTAGAGCATCCACAGCTTTATACCACAACACAAAGCTGGTTTCTGTGGCATTATTGACTTGTTGTAAAAGCGCATCTTTTGTAACAGTCCCCCCTGTTGCAAGGGTGTTCAATGTCGCAATGAGGGTTTCTGTTGCATGAACATAGTCTTTGAGTGCAGGGGTAACGCTTGGCTGAAAACTCGCTGTAACACCATAAAAGTTTACATCTTCTTTAAAGGCGGTGTCTAAGCTTGCTTTAACACGGCTTAAGTCTGCCTCTTGCAACATGTTTGCAAAAATACCGATAGACAGTTTTTCTGCATCGTTGAGTGGGGTGCCGCGTTGCAGTAGATTATATACCGTATTGGCGATGGTGTTTAGTCTGTCTTGTGTTTGCGGCAAAGCCAGTAAGGTAACGTCCATCGTGTAATAGCTGTCTAAGTCAGGATCTAGAATAAGATTCGACGTGTCGCCTGCATGGGCAATCATGCCGCGAATATCTGCTATCAACGATGTATACAGCGTTTGGTCTTGAGGATTTTTTTGCAAATCCGCCCATTTGTTCAGCACTTTATCGAGTGAAAGATTTTCCCGACCACGACTTTTCAAGCCCTCTGGCGTGAATTGTAAGTCAGCACCAACGCTATTTTGGACTCTCTCCAGTTCAGCAAAATTCTGTTCAAGGGTTTGCAATCGTCCTTGTAGCGCTTGTTTATTGCCTTGTGTCGCGAGAAACTGTGCTTTAGTGGTATTTTCTAACAACGCTATCAGCGGGCGTTGATACATATCGCCTTTTTGTTCTGCTTTGGTGAAACGAATATTTGCATTAATGCTGTCGGTAAAAAAATACAAGAGAACACCAAGAGGAATCAGAAAAGCAATAATAACGAAAGATAAACGCTGTGAAATGTTGAGAGTCGGCATATCTATAATCCTTGTTATGAAATAATCCTTGTTATGAAATGCCAATGTACAATGATAATGTAAAAAAATAATTAAGCCTCCCTTTATTAGGGATATTGCCCATAGTAATATCCAAAAAGGTTTTATTTTGAACTCTTTGGCTTCTTGGAGAGAACGCTGATAGTCTTTACCTATGTTTTTCAATGACCACGTTTGTGGAATGCCTTGTCTTTTTTGTATCAGCGCTCTCAACGGGAAAAGTATTAAGAACCATACAACTAAAAAAATGATGAATGCTAAAGTGATTTTCATGTATTCTTCATTTCCTTACCCCTTAAACCCCATGGCAACCAAATAAATCTCCGCTGAATCCTTGCGGCTGGCTGCAGGTTTTGCGTGATGTGTCTTAGAGAAGCGTTTTTTAACCGTCTTCAGGAGATTCGTTTCCGTCCCACCTTGCAGCACTTTGCAAACAAAAGTGCCGTTGGGCCGCAACACACTACAGGCGAATTGGAACGCGTTTTCACACAAATCAACAATGCGCATATGATCGGTGGGCGTGTGACCAGTAGTGGGAGCAGCCATATCGCTTAACACACAATCAACGCCGTGCTCCCCAATCTCTGCATTAAGCGTGGTCAGGGCTGCATCGCTTAAAAAATCTTGTTGAAAAATGCGCACCCCTGCGATAGCGGGAAATTCTAGGTAATCC
This sequence comes from Alphaproteobacteria bacterium, assembly GCA_044376545.1. Classification (GTDB taxonomy): domain Bacteria; phylum Pseudomonadota; class Alphaproteobacteria; order JAJTHO01; family CANGXP01; genus CANGXP01. The sequence continues at coordinate 11,860 of JBILKT010000009.1, read as the reverse complement.
ATAGCGATGACAGTACCCTTACTTTTTTCTGGGCCTTTTTCTGCGTGGATAATCTTTGCCGCCACTTGCGACCATCCACCAGGAGCCGCGCCTAAATCTACCACCACCATCCCTTCTTTGAGGAAATGGTATTTTTCTTGGAGTTGCAAGAGTTTGAAAGCCGCGCGAGAGCGATAGCCGAGTTTGCGCGCTTCTGCTACATACGGATCGTTCAGTTGGCGTTCCAGCCATAACGTTGACGATAGCCTACGCTTATGCGATGTTTTGACTTTCTCATGCAATGCACGTCCAGACAGACTATTTGTTGGTTTTTTCGTTACCATATGGATTTAATCATCATATCTTCTTTCTGCTTGCTCGGGTAATATCCCGCCTATATTGAGCATCAATTCTAAAAAAAACACTTTCTTTTTAAACGTCTCTGCTGCAATCAGCAAGCATAAAGGATAGTATAATGACAACAGCAACCACCCTTAACCCCCAAGAAGTAGAAAAATTCAGCCGTATTGCGGCGGAATGGTGGAATCCTGAAGGCGCATTTAAGCCGCTGCATCGGTTTAATCCGATTCGCATTGCCTATATCCGTGAAAAAGTCTGCGCGCATTTTGGCTTGGATGCAACACAAGGAAAGCCTTTTACAGGATTGTCTTTATTGGATATTGGCTGCGGTGGGGGGTTATTATGTGAGCCAATGACACGGCTTGGGGCGAGCGTTACGGGCATTGATGCGTCTGACAAAAATATTGCCGTTGCAAGCCTCCATGCGAGTGAAAGCGGCTTGGATATTACTTATAAAGCAACAACGGCAGAAAGCCTTGCAGAGACAGACCAACGGTTTGATATTGTGTTAAGCATGGAAGTGGTGGAGCATGTGGATGACTTGCCGCTGTTCATCAAATCTGCAACCGCGTTGCTAAAACCCAATGGGATTTTATTTTGCGCCACTCTCAATCGCACCGCAAAATCGTTCGCGTTTGCGATTGTGGGCGCGGAATATGTGCTCCGCTGGCTGCCGATTGGCACGCATGATTGGAAAAAGTTTGTCAAGCCTTCAGAATTGGGAGAATTGATCATGGCGAATAATCGCCGTGTTCAGGCTTTAGACGGCATGACATTTAATCCCCTGCGGCAAACATGGGCACAGACGAATGATGTGTCGGTGAACTACATAGTAGTGGCAGTATAGAGCTCCTCAATCTCTTCTGCAGACATACTGAGGGCACGTTTTGCTTGGGCATAGCTAAACCCTTGGCGTGCAAGCGCACTCAAATCTTTTTGGGCATATTCCGCCGCATCAAAGCCGCGATACCGCCCCAATTTGCGTTTGCGGACATAGAGGCAGGCAGCGGTAAAATCATCACCTTCGTTTGCCGCAACGGCGCTGTTAGCATCCTCTGCGCTGATGCCCTTATTACGCAAGACTTGACGTTGTTTTTGTTGAGGATATCCGCGTGCTTGCAGCTTTTTTTGCAGAGAGGTGGCGTAAGCAGCATCATCCAATACGCCCGATTCTTTAAGCTGCTGGAGAACATTTTGGATAAGGTGCGGTGTATCCTCTGGCACGATGCGTCCTTTTTCGGCGGCAATTTTTACCCGCCTTTCTAAATATTTTTGCAGTTTCGCTGTAGACGCTGCCCACCGAAGCAGGTAGTATTCTGCTAGTGTTCGTAAATATTGCTCGGAAACGGTTTTAACCATGGGTTCTTCTATCAACTGGATTGGCGCGACGACTCTCTATAGTAAAGAAGTGCGGCGCTTTTGGAAAGTGTGGATGCAAACGCTGGTTGCGCCCGTGATTACCACGTTGTTGTTCCTTGCGATTTTCCATCTTGCCAACCCCAAAGGACACGTGATTGCCAATGGCGTTGATTTTAATGTGTTCCTCGGCGCGGGGTTGATTATGATGGCGATTGTGCAAAACGCCTTTGCCAATAGCTCGTCTTCCCTGATGATCGGCAAGGTAAATGGCAGCTTGGTGGATATTTTATTGCCTCCTTTAAGTGCAGGAGAATTCACAACGGCTCTTGCCTTAGGCGCTGTAACACGTGGGTTAGTGGTGGGCAGCGTGGTGATGTTTTGCATGGCGTTTGTTGTGCCAATCACCGTTTATCATCCTTTCCTTGCCTTGTATTATGCTTTCTCAGGCGCGTTGATGCTGGGATTATTGGGCTTACTTACGGGCATTTGGGCAGAAAAGTTTGACCATGTCGCAACTATCACCAATTTTGTGGTAACACCCCTCTCGTTTCTCTCAGGCACGTTTTATTCCATCCAAAATTTGCCGCCGTTCTGGCAGACTCTTGCCCATTTCAACCCGTTTTTCTTCATGATTGACGGCTTGCGTTATGCCCTTACCAACCATGCGGATGGCAATATTCAGACAGGGTTTATTGTGCTCGCCATCGTGAACACGAGTTTATGGGCATGGAGCCAACATCTTATTGCCAAAGGATATAAAATACGGACATGACCCCCGATCTTCCCCCTATCCCTTGCTTTCAGACGGCGCGTTCTGCTGACATCCAGCCACACAATGCTTTCTCAAGTAGCAGCGTGCCCGAGAAAGCCTACATTGCGCTCCACCGCATGCCGCTAAGCGGGGACTGCATGGGAAAATTAGGCACCTCTTTGCAAAAACTCGGGATGGCACCGTTTGCGGATGGCTCTGTTGACTATGAATACGACAGCGATTCCATGGAACTAACCCTCAAGGCAGTGCAACTGGTGCTGTCTGATGCGGCAAGCGCGATTGCGACAACCACCTTGCGCGGCGTGAACCTGAACGTGCTTGATAACTGGCAAAACATCCCGCCCAAAGAACTGCAACAAAAACTGCTGTGGCAACTCCCGATCGTGCAATTAGGGCGCACCACCCTAGAGATTGACAATCAATTTTTATTCCAACGGTGGGCGAATTTTGAAGCACAAAACACCCCTTCGGTTAAAAATACCGAAAGCGACAGGCAACGTTTTTTCCAAGAACAGCTGCAAAAATTTACATTTCTACCACAGGCAATTCGCCAGCAACTGATTGAACGTCTGCCCGATTTAACCAGCAAACCACAGAAAATTCGCCTTGAAATAAGCCCCAAAGAGGCACCCGTTTCCCTTGCAGAGGTGAGCCTCATGTTTTTAACACCCGCAGGTCAGGAATCCCCGTTCCAACAATTGGTGCAGCAGAAACTGAATTGGCGACTTTCAAAGTAGTTGGGGGCATCTCTAAAAACCCTTTTATCGGGATGAGTGGCTAGGAAAGACGATGCGAGGAAACGTAAGCGTACATAAAGGTACGTGCGGCTTCCGAGCATTGGCTTGACAACGCCAATCGCCCTAGAAAAGAGATTTTTAGAACTGCCCTTGGCAAATTAAGAGGTTGCAGCAACACCAAGAGTTCTTTAGAGTATCCCCAAAATCAGGATTATCGCCATGAAAAAATCGCTTAAACTCCTCGCTGCTGCTGTTATTCTTGCTGCTGCAAGCTATGGTGGATACACGCTGTATCTGCAAAAAAACTCCCCAACTGCCTTGCGGGCAAAGGCTTTTGTTGCATACCTGCAACCTAAGGTCGTTGATTTGAAATTTACAGAAACACGCGAAGCGGCAGGCGAGACACGCCTTTCTAATGTGACTTTTGCCAAGCCGATACAAGGAGGTCGGGCAGAATATAGTATTGAGCAGGCGCGTTTTCTGCCACAAACATTTGCGGCTTTTTCGAACATTACGCTATCCCCTAACAAAGCCATCAGCGTTAAAATTGGTAAAGTAACTATTAAAGACTACCAAGAAAAAGATGCGTTTCCTATTAAAGCCAACGCAACAGTGGAGGGCGTAACGTTTAGCGGCAAAAATATTGATGACCTGTTTCTGCGCGTGAAAGCAGCAGAAGTGATGCTGGGCGACAAAGCCCCTGATATTGCGGGACTTACAAAAACGGTTCTCAAAAGCTTTGAGACATTCTCTCTCGCTGGCGATTATACCTACGATGTCACGACAAGAACTGTTCATGTTGCCAGCAACATAGAACTCCCTGATTTTTTTGGTTTTTCTATCAAAACAAATATTGTAAATGTTACACCAGAAGCAGCGAAAGCTTTAGAGAGCAAGTTGAAAGAGCTGTCAAAAACATCTGCTGCAGACGTACAAGCAGAGCTTGCAAAAAGAGAAGCATTGGATGTAGCCTTCAAAGATGTTTCTTTTAAAACATCCACGATTTCTTTTGCCAACAAAGGTGTTCTGCAGCGCGGCATTAGTTTATATGCCACCTCACAAAAAGTATCTGAAGAGGATGCCCGCAAACAGGCGCTCGCAAGCTTAGAACAATCTTCCCTAGCAAAAACAAATCTTGAAAAACCCTCTGGTTTCGAGTCCGTAAAAACCTCGGTTGCAGCACTCATTAATGGTGAGAAACAGACCTTGATTATTGATATTATCAAACGGGATAAACCGGATGCAGCGGCTGCCGTTGCTGCGGGTGACCCGTTTTTTCAAGATTATGAGATCAAGGCGCGTGCGGAATAGCTTTCCTGTGTAGGTTTGTCGTTTTTATCGGCTTGAAAGAGGCTTTTGCAGCATAAATAATGTAAGGACTGTGTGTGAAATCGTTAAACGCCCTTAAAATGTCTGGCGCAGAAATACTGCCGTTAATTGAAGGCGGTAAAGGTGTTGCTGTGTCAACGGGAGCGAGCGCTGGCGGATGGGCAGCAGCAGGTGGCATTGGGACGTTTTCAGGTGCGAACCCCGATGCTGTTGATGAGAATGGGAATGTCATTCCCATGCGCTATAAGGGGCGTACCCGCCTTGAACGGCATGAAGAGCTCGTACAATTTGGTATTAAAGGCGGGATTGACCAAGCGCGTATCGCCCATGAGATTGCAGGCGGCAAAGGGCGCATTCATATGAATGTGCTGTGGGAAATGGGTGGCACAGAACGTATTCTCCACGGCATTTTAGAAGGCGCGAAAGGGCTTATTCATGGGGTAACCTGTGGTGCAGGCATGCCCTATAAACTGGCTGAAATCACGGCAAAATATGGCGTGTATTATTATCCTATCGTGTCTTCGGGGCGTGCCTTTCGGGCACTCTGGAAGCGTGCTTTCCATAAGTTCGGTGAATTTATGGGCGCAGTTGTCTATGAAGATCCGTGGCTTGCAGGCGGCCACAATGGCCTGAGCACCAATGAAGACCCGTTAAAGCCTGAAGATCCCTACCCGCGTGTGGTGATTTTGCGGCAGATGATGAATGAAATGGGACTCCAAAAAACGCCCATTATCATGGCGGGCGGTGTGTGGTATTTGCGCGAGTGGGATCACTGGATCGAGAATCCTGAAATAGGCCCGATTGCCTTTCAGTTTGGTACACGCCCCTTGCTTACGCAAGAAAGCCCGATTTCGTCGCAATGGAAGCAGAAATTGCTTACCCTTAAGACTGGGGATGTGTTCTTGAATCGCTTTAGCCCCACAGGATTTTATTCTTCTGCGGTACGCAATCCATTTTTGGATGACCTTATTGCCCGCTCTGAACGGCAGATTGCCTATACAACAGAGCCTGTGGGCGATCATGATGCCGAGTTGGGTATCGGCGTGCGGAAACGTGTTGTGTATGTGACCGCGCATGATTATACCCGCGCCGTTTCATGGATTAACCAAGGATTCACAGAGGCGTTACGCACCCCTGATTCAACACTGGTGTTTGTGACCCCTCAAAAAGAGCGGGAAATTCATAAGGACCAAGTGGATTGCATGGGCTGCTTGTCTGCCTGCAAATTCAGCAACTGGGCAGAGAATGAAACGAATTCTACAGGCAAAAAAGCCGATCCGCGCTCGTTCTGCATTCAAAAAACCCTGCAAGAAATTGCCCATGGTGCAGACACCGACACACAACTGATGTTTGCAGGGCACAACGTCTATCGCTTTGCTTCAGATCCTTTTTATTCCAACGGGTTCGTGCCCACCGTGAAACAGCTTGTTGATCGCATTATGACGGGGGATTAACCCCATGCGGGTTCTCCTCACAGGTGCTGCAGGCTTCATTGGCTATCATTTTGCCAACGTATTTTGTGCGGCTAACCCCACCGCACAGGTTGTTGGCATTGATAACCTAAATCCGTATTATGATGTCACGCTGAAACACAAGCGTTTAGATCTTCTTGGGGCATTTCCGAATTTTTCTTTTGAGAAAATGGATTTGGAAGATACCGCCGCTATAGCGGGGCTGTTTCAGCGTTTTAAGCCCGATTATGTGGTGCATTTGGGTGCACAAGCGGGCGTGCGCTATAGCTTAGAGAACCCGCAAGCGTATATTGATAGTAATATCACAGGCACGCTGAATATTCTGGAGGGCTGCCGTGCACACCCTGTGCAGCACTTGATTTATGCCTCTAGCAGTTCTGTGTATGGGCTGAATACCGAACGTCCGTTTGTGGAGACACAGAAAACAGACAGCCCTGCGTCTCTTTATGGCGCAACCAAAAAAGCCAATGAAGGCATGGCGCATAGTTACAGCCATTTGTTCGGCATTCCCGCAACGGCACTGCGATTTTTCACGGTGTATGGGGCGTGGGGTCGCCCTGATATGGTGTTCTTCAAGTTCACCAAAGGGATTTTGGAGGGCACACCGATTGAGGTGTATAATAACGGGCAGATGATTCGGGACTTTACCTTTGTGGGCGATGTGGCAGAGAGCATGGTGCGCTTGCTTCCTAAGCCGCCGCAAACAACCCCCTCTCACGCCATTTATAACATTGGCAATAGTCAGCCGGTATTACTTTTAGACTACTTGGAGAAACTGCAAACAGCGCTTCATAAAAAAGCCGCGATTAATTTCATGCCGTTGCAGGCAGGAGACGTGCTTGCCACCCAAGCAGATACGGCTGGTCTGGAGGCATTGACGGGGTATAAACCGCAAACGTCCATTGAGGACGGGATAAAGGTGTTTGTGGATTGGTATCGAACATATTACAATATCTAAGATGTCCTCTTCTCCCCTCAAAATCTTCCACATTATGACCGCTGAAAGCCACGGCGGGGCAGAGACGTACGCAGCGGATGCAATTTTGGGGCTTACCGCGCACAAAAATGTGCAGCAAACGGCGTTTATTTCCAAAAATGCGTTGTGTCATGCGGATTTAAACGCGGCAGGCGTGAAAATTTATGATCGGTGGAGTGGCTTTCGATTTAAGCCGTGGATGCGATGGCACCTTAAAAAAGCCATTCGGGCAGAGCAGCCCGATATTATTCATTGCTGGATGCGCCGTGCGGCAGAACTTGTGCCTGCGGAATTAAAAATCCCTGTGATTGGCTGGTTGGGGGGATATTATACCATCGCTAAATTCAAGCATTGCAGCGATTTTATTGGCGTGACGTTTGATATTGCCCGTCATATTAAAGAAAGCGGCATTGCGGCAGACCATGCCTATACCGTGCATACGTTTTCCAGCGTGGAAACGGATCATGCGGCAGTTGACAGAGCGGCGTTAAAAACGCTCGCTGATGCGCCTGTGCTGCTTGCCTTATCGCGTCTTCATGCGAAGAAGGGCTTGGACACGTTATTGCACGCCCTTGTGACCTTACCTGATTGCTATGCGTGGTTGGCAGGCGATGGCCCGTTGGAAAACGAGTTGAAAACTTTAGCCGCAACCTTAGGGGTGAGCGATCGTGTGCGGTTTTTGGGCTGGCGTACGGACAGAGGGGCGTTGCTCAATGCCGCCAATATTTGCGTGTTGCCCTCTCGCTATGAACCATTTGGCACCGTGATGGTAGAAGCATGGGCGGCAGGCGTGCCGTTGATTGCGGCAGCCGTGGCGGGCCCTGCGGCTTATATTACACATGAGGAAAATGGCTTGCTGGTTGCCCCTGATGATGCAGAGGCGTTGAGCGCGGCGATACGGCGGGTGTTAGAGGATGGGGCATTACGCGACACGCTGATTACCAAGGGCCAAGAGACGTATGTACAACGGTTTACCCGTGAAGGGTCTACAAATGAATTATTAAGCGTTTACCAACGCGTTTTGCGCGGCGCGTGAAGCAGCTTTGCGTTTTTCAATCCGCTTAATCCACACAATGGATATTTCATAGAGCAATAACAACGGGATAGCTAACCCCAATTGGCTTAGCACATCAGGCGGTGTGAGAACGGCGGCGACAATCAACACGAGCACAATCGCATAGCGGCGTTTCATGGTCAGCATGGCAGAGGTGACAAGCCCCGCCCGTGCCAGAAGCGTGAGTAAAATCGGCAACTGAAAGCAAAAGCCAAACGCCAGCATGATGCCGAGAACTAGGGAGAGATATTGGCTGATACGCGCATCAAGCTGCAACCCAAGGCTACTTTGATCAAGCAAGCTCTCAAAACTCACGAAAAATTTAAACGCCAGAGGCATGACGCCATAAAACGCCAAGGCTGCGCCCATGACGAACAACAACGGCGAGAGAACAAGATACGGCAAGAAGGCTTGCTTTTCTTGTTTATAGAGCGCAGGCGCGACAAATCGCCACAGCTGATAGCTGATAATCGGAAACGCGCCCATGACAGAGGTGAACACGCCCAGCTTCAGATAGGTCATGAATGCTTCGGGCAGTGCTGTATAAATAAGCCTTTTTTGGTCGGGATGGGGAAACGCCTGCACCAGCGGTTCCACCAAAAAGGCATAGAGTTCCCGCGAGAACAGCGTATAAACAGGGAAAATGGCGACAATAGCAAGCAGGCTATAGACAAGTCTGCGCCGTAGTTCGCGCAAATGCGTAAGCAATGGCATGGGTTGAGGGGGAGGGCATTCTTCCATCGTTTTATTTTATGCTCTGCATCTGCAAAAGAGTAGCTGAAAAATAATTTTATTATTAAATTTTATTGATTTTCAATAAGAATATAGGTGTTAATACCTACTCTTCTTACTCATCCTCATCACGATGCGATTTTTCATACCGTTCGTGCCGTTCTTGCGCTTCTAGGCTTAGTGTTGCAATAGGGCGGGCAAGAAGACGCTTAATCCCGATGGGATCGCCCGTTTCCTCACAATAGCCATACTCGCCTATTTCAATACGCTGAAGGGCGGCATTGATTTTCGCAATCAGCTTACGCTGTCTGTCTCTCGTACGCAACTCAATAGCCTGATCGGTTTCAAGCGATGCCCTGTCTGTCATATCAGGCTGATGCAACGTCTCCTGCTGCAAATGGTGCAATGTTTCCGTTGATTCGTTCAGAATTTCTTGTTTCCATGCAACGAGTTTTTCGCGGAAATACTGCAGCATCAGCGGATTCATAAACTCTTCTTTTTCAGAAGGAATGTAATCGGGGGGTAATAGCGGTGATGTCATTGTCGCCTCACGTTATATGCCTAAATTTCTCTGTTATACCGCTCGCACCTGAAGATTTGCAAATAAATCTTGCGAGCGGTAAAGCCCGCGCGGCGCTTGAGCGAAACGTTGCACATTCTTCCTGTGCAACAGGTATAGAGTCTGTCTATACTAATTTATCGTATTGAGGGATAGTGTTTTCTACAAACCAGCTGCGTGTTTTGCCAGTTCAACCCGCACACGCAATTCAATATCTTTCAAAATCTCATTTAATTTTGGATCTGCTGCCGCTTGTTGGTGATGGGTAATAATTTTGCTGAGATTTTGCAATTGATCACGGGATAGCCCGCCATTCAACAGCCCCATGCGGATTCTATCCAGTTGATCCAGCAAGCCTGTTGCATAGTCTTTTGCTTGTTGATTGCGCCGCCCGTTTTCATCTGTTGTATCAACTTCTTGGGCAAACAAAACAGCACTCGTGGCACGGGTGCCCCCTGTTGCCGTTGTTTCTGACCCCTCCTCACTTGTCGCATCAACAAAAGCAGAAAATGCGCCTGATTTATCCTTACTCCCGCCCGCTTTGCGCGTGCCCTGTGTATTGAACGGCGTTGTTCCTTGGATACGCATTATGAAAACCATTTTTAATCAAGATTTCATATCTTGCCATTACAGTGAGAAAAATTCAACCCTTCTCATTGCATGATACCATGATGCGCTTTACAGCCCCTTTTGCTTATGTCACTGCCGTTGAAGGGGCCTCTCTTACTGGATTATTGCACCAACAGTCCGAAGACGGGAAACTACGACCCTCACTAGACGACATCCAAATCGGTAATCTCATTAAAATCCCAACGCACCGAGGGATTGCATTTGGGCTCATTGCTAGTATGATCGTACAAAACACCCCCTTAATACAAGGAACACAAGGGATGACAGTCCCTTGCAGCATCAACATCAGTTTATTAGGTGAAATCGTCTATAAAGATAGCAAAGAGAATACCCTTAAATTCAGACGGGGTATTTCTAGCTACCCGCCTCTTTATGCCGATATTTTTTTGGCGGAAGAAGAAGATTTAATGCAAGTGTATGCACGCCCAAATGAGCCCTGTTTTCGCGTAGGGACGTTGCATCAAAACAACACTATTCCCGCCTATATCCTCTCAAACAGACTTATTTCCAACCATTTTGCAGTGATCGGCACCACTGGCACAGGAAAATCTTGTGCAGTGGCATTATTACTACACTCCATCTTAGATGCGCACCCACAAGGGCGTGTTCTCCTTCTTGACCCGCACAAGGAATATGCAGCTGCTTTTGGCGAAAAAGCTGAAATATTCGATACAGAAACATTGCAGCTTCCCTATTGGCTGTTGAATAGCGAAGAATTAAACGCTATTTTCGTTGATAAACAATCGCCCACAGCAGAAAAAGAAGCCGCCTTACTTCGCGATGCCGTTGTGCAAGCAAAAATCCTGTATAATATGGATATTAATGATCCGAGCGCGATCACGGTTGACAATCCCCTGCCCTATCAATTACGCGATGTCTTGCGGTATATTGATGAAAAACAAGGGGAACTTGACCAACCGAATGGACATGCCCCCTATTTGCGGTTAAAAAGCAAAATCAATCAATTAAAGAGTGATAGTCGATATAAATTTATTTTTACAGGACTACGTGTTGACGACACCTTTGCACAGATTCTAAGCAAAATCCTCCGCTTGCCTGTGAACGGCAAGCCCATCGCCGTATTTAATCTCGCCGATGTTCCCACAGAAATTGTTGATGTGGTTGTCTCGATTATTTGCCGACTCATTTTTGATTTTTCTGTGCATACAATGGAGATTGAGCGCATGCCGTTGTTGCTGGTGTGCGAAGAAGCCCATCGCTATATTCCCCGCGATGAAAGCAAAGGCTTTGGACAAACCCGCGCACTACTTTCTCGTATTGCCCAAGAGGGACGTAAGTATGGTATTGGCATATGCCTTGTAACGCAACGCCCCTCTCTTATTTCTGAAACAATCATTTCTCAATGCAATACACTCATCACACTGCGCATGAGCAACGATATTGATCAGGCTTTTGTCAAAAAATTCATTCCAGAAACCGCCATGGGGATGATGAACGCCTTACCAGCTTTACGGAATCAAGAAGCAATTATCAGTGGTGAGGGCGTGACCCTGCCAATGCGTGTTACTCTTTCTGATTTGCCATCAGGCATCCGCCCGCGCAGTGAAACCGTAAATTTTTCAGAATTCTGGGCACGCGACACGTGGACAGATAATAAAGTACAACGCGTTATCAACAAGTGGCGACATCAAGACAAAGCAACGCAAAAATCTACTGACGTTGTTAGCAACAATGCAGAAGAGGGGTTACGGGCAGCGCTGTTTAAAAATACAGATAGTCCGTCCACAGCACAGAAGAAATCTTTATTTCTCTAAGAGCTTGTCCCGAAACTAACGTGTAAGGAGAAAGTTGAGATTTTTGCGGGAAAAATCACTCCAAAATAGCGGGGTATACTGGAGTATTTTCCCTATTTTGGAGTGATTTTGCAGCCAAAAAGATCA
>JBILKT010000096.1:0-6691 GCA_044376545.1 Alphaproteobacteria bacterium | reverse complement strand
GGCGGTGTGCGGGGCAGCTTGCCGTATTCTTTATCCGTCACCTTTACGGCAGCATTACCCCTCACCGCCCCTGTGAGCACCCCTCTTTACGGTGATCCTAAAGCACCGAGGGTATTCTTGCAAGTAACACGGCAGTTTTAACGGGGCTGTTATTGTCTATTAGCACAAGGTTGTCTGTCTACCCCGTCAAACGAAAGGCGTGCAGGACAAAACTTTGGACAACCGTAAAATCACCCGCATGCCCCCATATTTATTCGATGAGTGTTGTGCTGCTGGTGTCAACCAAGTTGACACTGCTGGCATCGTCAGGGCGATTGCATTAAGGGCTCTAAAAACCCTTTTATCGGGATGAGTGGCTAAGGAGCGAGGCTTAAAAAAGCATTGCTTTTTCGTAACTACCCACCTAAGCATGCCTTCTTGTTAAAAGGCGCTAGGCACGAGGCAAGAGGCACGAGGCACGAGGCACGAGGCAAGAGGCACGAGGGATGAGGGATGAGGGATAAGAAGAGACTATTTTGATACTCTTTCTTTTCCTGGTCCCTAGTGCCTAGCCCCTCGTGCCTTGAAGAGTAGCTAGGGAGTTACGATTTTTTGCAGTCTAGCACCCACACATCATAAACGGGGTGCTCTAATGCGGAAAGAGCAGGGGAAGAGGCAAACATCCAGCCCGAAAACAGCATTTTCTTATTCTCATTGAGGCGCACCTCATCAACAATGAGAAAAGCGGCGCTTTCAGGTGTTTCTTCAGGCGGGCTTTTTTGGCAATTTCGGGCTGTAATCTCTAAACTTCCAAATTTTACCGTGCCGTTAATCGGCACATCAAATTTTTTCACACGCGCGGTTGTTTTGTCTAACCCCTGCATCACAACGGTGGTGTAAATTTCCGCTTTGCCGTCTTCTTCAAGAATTTCAGGCGCAATAATTTGCGATGGCAACGCAGGGGGGATTGCTGTTGTTTCTTGCGCATAAACAGTGTGCGCAACACACAGCAATCCTATTCCCCAAAAAAATCTAAAAAGAAAAAAACGTTGCATCTAATTCGTTTGTGTTGCTGGCGTTGGGGTAGCAGGAGAAGCTGGGGCAGCGTTCTTCCCTGCATCGCCGCCTTTCTCGCCTTTGTTTTGGGTGGCAGAAAACACAAACTTGCCTAGCATGTCTGTAATACTGATGGGCGATTGTGTGTAGGTGAAGCTGTCGCCCGCTTGAAGAAACTCTTCAGCGCCGCCGACTGCCATGGAAACATAATGCCCACCCAGTAGGCCATCAGACGCAATAGAGACAACCGTGTCTTTTGGGAGTTTTATTTTCGGGTCAATTGATAAACTGAGTGTGGCAAGGAAGGTGGTGGGGTCTAGCTTCATGTCGGTAATCGTGCCGATTTTGATGCCGCTTACCTTCACGTCTGTTCCCACAGAAACGCCGTCTACCTTATCAAAGCTGGCTTTGAGGATATAGCCTTTGCTGTGTCCCCCAATACTACTACTATTATAGGCAAGCAGCATAAAGAAGCCAGCAACGGTAAGAACCACTGCCCCTAAAATTGTTTCAATCAAACTTTTGTTCATAAAAACACTCAGAGAAAGTTAAGCTTTAGGGGGAGTCCACGATTCATAGTCACCTGTTGCTTTGGCACGTGTGCCGCCATTGAGCAAGTGACCATCGGGGAGATAGGCGTAGGCTGTGCCTGTAAGATTCGGAAGATGTGGCTTTTGCCAAGGATACCGTTGTGGTTCAGATGGTGGATTTTGATTCGTTTTATGCATCCAGCCATGCCATTCTGCAGGCACTTTAGAACCCTCTTCAATGCCTTTGTAGACAACCCAGCGACGCTCTGTTGCAGGCGTTTCCCCTTTTTTTGAGCGATAATACATGTTCCCAAATGCATCTTCACCGACTTTTTCGCCGTAGAGTTTGGTAAAGAGTCTTGTCACCAGCGTTGCCATTGTATAGGTACTATCTATTCAAAGATTAAAGATACCCCACTCGTAATAAGGAACAGAAAAAATGTCTAGTGCTATCACACAACGCTTGCAAGATTTGGGAGTAGTGTTGCCCGTTCTCTCTACGCCGGTTGCAAACTACGTGGGATATGTGCAAACAGGTAACTTGGTTGTTATTTCAGGACAACTGCCAATCAAGGACGGTTCGATCACCTGTGTGGGGAAACTAGGGCGTGATGTGAGTATCGAGCAAGGCAAAGAAGCGGCAAAGCTGTGCGCTCTGTATTTGTTGGCGCAAGTGCACCACGCCTGTGAAGGTGACTTATCCCGCGTGAAACGCTGTGTTCGTGTGGGGGGATTTGTAAATTCCACCGATGATTTTGTCGACCAACCGCAAATCGTCAATGGCGCGTCAGACTTGTTGGTTGCGGTGTTGGGCGATAAGGGACGCCATGCGCGCACCTCTTTAAGCGTGAATTCGCTCCCCCGTGGGGCAGCGGTAGAAGTGGAAGCGATTTTTGAGATTGAATAATTTTTGTAGTCGTTCTAAACAACAGAAAAGAGTAATGGTTTATGAACTATACCCAAGCGCGTAAACATATGGTGGAAAGCCAACTTCGTACCAATAAAATCGTTGATGCGCGTGTTGTTGATGCGTTCTCAAAAGTATCCCGCGAACAATTTCTTACCCCTGATTTACACCCCATTGCATACCTTGATGAGGAAATTTTTTTGGGAAACGGTCGTTTTCTGCTTGAACCCATGGTCTTTGCGCGTTTAGTGCAAGCAGCGGCCATACAACAAACCGATAGAGTGCTGGTCATTGGTGCGGGATGTGGCTATAGTGCAGCGATTATAGCGTGCCTCACCCCGCACGTTGTTGCGCTGGAAACCCAAGATGGACTACTCAGCAACACGGATGCATTAGCTGGTGTTACAATCGTCAATACGCCTCTTGAAGAAGGATATGCAGCGCACGCCCCTTATGATGTGATTCTTATCGAAGGAAGTGTTGTCGATGTGCCGCAAGCAATTTGTGCACAGCTTGCAGACGGCGGCAGACTTGTTACAATTTTTAGAAAAAACCTCTATAGCACGGGGCAGGCAATCGTGTTGCTTAAGCAGGCGAATGCACTGTCACAAACAGCATTATTTGATGCCTCAACCCCTTTTTTAACAGGATTTTCTCCTAAACCAGCGTTTGAATTCTAGTATGGAAAACACTGTTGATATTCAGCCAAATGCCGTAAAACTCATGCTTGATGCGGGGCAAGATTTTTTGTTTGTCGATGTGAGAGAGCCAGACGAGTTGTTGCTTGCAAGGCTAGAAGGCACAAAAAATATACCGCTCAGAACATTACCAGAAAATATTGTGGATCTACAACAGGGAAAACGGGTGGTTTTTATGTGCCATGGGGGTGTTCGAAGCACAAACGCGGCGTTATGGGCAAGAAAGCAGGGTGTTTTGGAAGCATTTAGCATGCGCGGTGGGATAGAGGCGTGGGCATTGGAAGTGGATACGTCTGTACCGAGATACTAATTTTGAACGCTGAGGAGTCGATAATGTCGATAATAATGACAATGAAAAAAAATACTCTTTTGGTTATGTCTAGCGCAGCAATGATGTTGTTAACAACAATGACAGCGATTGCCGAAACCCCCTTTAATGCACAACCTAGTGTTGTCGTCGCAACACCAAAGCTTGTCGAAAAAACGCTAACTCCTACGCTCACCAGTGCTCAGGCAGTGCAACAGCCGTCTGTAACCACACAAGTAACCACGCAACAGGAGATAACACAGCCAGAAACGCAAGCAGTAACAACGACAACAGAAACAAATGTAACGACGAATGAACAAAATGAAAAACAAGAGCCTGTTGACGGGCTTGCTGCCGCGTTAGTATCCGCATATCAAAACAATCCAGAGCTTGACACACAACGCTTCGCTTTGAAGGCAACCGATGAGGATTACGCTGTGGCGCGTTCTGGCTGGCGGCCACAAATTTCTGCGGAAGGGGCGGTTAGTCGCATTGATAGCAATAGAAAAGTTAGCGGTCTTCAAACGAGCCGTAGCCCACAAACAGCATCTTTAAGTGCACAGCAACCCTTGTATCGGGGCGGACGTACTATTGCTGAGCAAAACTATGCGATGAATAATATTATGCGTGGACGCGCTGTGTTAAAAGATACAGAGCAAAAAGTGCTGCTAGATGCTGTAACCGCTTATATGAACGTGTATCAGGCTTTTGAAGTCTTAAAATTGAATGAACAAAATGAGAAGGTTCTGAAAGAGAACTTGCAAGCAACAAAAGATCGTTTTGATGCAGGGGAAGTGACGCTCACGGATACAGCACAAGCAGAGGCAAGGCTGTCAACAGCGATTGCCGATACAACGCGGGCACGAGGGGAGTATGCTTCTGCACGGGCAACATATGTCCGAGTTATTCGGGCAGAACCGACGACAATTACGAAACCAACAATTTCTTTAACGCTTCCTGCTTCCCTAGAAGAAGCAAAGGATACGGCAGGAAAAGAAAGTCCAAAGGTTGTTGCAAGTGATTTTGCGCGTAACGCGGCTCTTAATTTGGTTGAGCGCCAAAAAGGGCTTATTCGTCCTGAATTAAAGGCAGAGGCCGTTGCGGAGTCTGCAAAGGACAATAGCACCATGAGTGGTAGTGAGGATAGCTTTACAAGCACCCTTCGCCTTACGATACCGCTTTATCAAAGCGGCGCAGAATACGCTCGTATTCGTGCCGCACAACAAACAGCGGCGCAGCAACGTGTTGATACGCTTAATGAGCAAAACACCGCGGTGGAAAACGTTATTAAAGCATGGAATAATTTAGAAACTGCAAACTCTCAGATTGAGTCCTTGGGATCAGCCATTCATGCAGCGGAAGTTGCATTAGATGGTGTGCAACAAGAGGCTACTGTTGGGGCACGTACCGTCCTTGATGTGTTAAATGCGGAGCAAGAACTACTCTCTGCACGGGTGAATTTAGTGCGCGCAGATCGTGATAAAATTGTCGCGCAATATACGGTGCTTGCGGCGATTGGGCAGCTCACAGTGCAGCAATTAGGACTCAATACAAAATTATATGATCCAGACGTACATTTTCAGAATACGAAAAATAAATGGTTCGGATATAGTAATGCAGGGCAAAAAACAACACTTAACTGAGGTACTGACCTAGGCTCTGTTGTGGAGAATAATAATGCAAACAACCGCTATGAAAGATCCTGTAGACAGCAAAGAAGAACCCTCAATGGAGGAAATTCTCGCGTCTATTCGAAAAATTATTTCCGAGCAAGATGCGCCACAACCTGTTGTGGAGCCTGTTGTGGAACAGGTGCAGGAGTCAGTCTTGGAAACAATAGAAGAAACGGCAGAAGAACCGCTTGAGCTAACACAGGTTTTGGAAGAGGATGGATCCATTACGGATCTTACCATCTCGCGTACTTCTTCGGAAACTTTTGAAGAAATATTGGCAACAGAAATCGCGTCTGAACAATCTGAACAAGAGGCACTTGCGCCACAAGAACCATCGGAAGAAGCAATCGTCTCTGCTGATGTTGTTATGGAAATATCGGATATATCGAGTGATGCGGGGGCAAATCCAAGATCAGAAGCATTGGTTTTTGCGGTTGACACACAACAAGACGCATCTTCGCAAGATAATTTTGCAGAAATAGAGAGTGAACCTGTTGAAGATGCAGAAATTGACGATGCTGCTGTTGAGGAAGCCTTCTTGCCGCCGCATTTGGATATTCACGCGCAGCTTGAGAATATCGCTGCAGAAATGAACAAAGAAGACGAGGAATTCACCATGCAACAAGTCTTTGATGAAGACCCTGTATCGCCTTCTGTCACTCCTGTTGAAGGCTTGCTATCAGCAACAGCGGCGCAAGCCTCTCTTGCGGCGCTGGCAAATTTAAAGCGCAGCTTGGTGCAGCCAACTCCTGTGAAAGTGAGCACAGAAGAAGGACGCACGGTGGAAGATTTACTCGGTGATTTACTTAAACCCCTTTTAAAAGAATGGCTGGATACCAACTTGCCGCTGATGGTGGAAAAGATTGTTAGCCAAGAAATCAAGAAGTTGACAAGTGCGCTCTAAGCCGTATTCATAGCGGCTATGTTAGAGAAAACCTTCACACCCGCCACCCTTGAACAATACCATTATGACCGCGCCGAACGGCTAGGCGCGTTTGCAGTTGATGTACATAGCGACAAACCGCCGTTTGTGATCATGATGCCGCCGCCGAATGTGACAGGATCGCTGCACATCGGCCATGCCCTCACCTTTACTTTGCAAGATATTTTGTGCCGTTTTCAGCGGATGCGCGGGCGAAACGTGCTGTGGCAGGCAGGCACCGATCATGCGGGTATCGCCACGCAAATGGTGGTGGAGCGCGAGCTTGCCAAAGAGGGCATTACGAGACAAGAACTCGGGCGCAAAAAATTCTTGGGGAAAGTGTGGGAATGGAAAGCGCAATCAGGCGGCACGATTGTGCAACAATTACGTCGTTTGGGTGCGTCTGCTGATTGGTCACGCGAGCGTTTCACGATGGATGAGGGCTTGAGTGCCGCTGTGCGCAAGGTGTTTGTTGATTTATACAACGAAGGGCTGATTTATCGCGATAAGCGTCTCGTCAATTGGGATGTAAACTTGCAAACCGCTGTTTCTGATTTAGAGGTGGTGACGAAAGAGATTGACGGCAATTATTATCACATTCGTTATCCGCTGGAAGACG
>JBILKT010000095.1:0-6823 GCA_044376545.1 Alphaproteobacteria bacterium | reverse complement strand
GGGGTATCGAGATACCCGCAAGACCTTTAAGGCAGCAAGAATCGTTTTTTACCAAAAAGCATACCGAAAAAGAGCCTCACAAAGCCTTTTCTCGTCTTTTTGCTCTCTGACGGCGAGAAAATCCTTGCTGGTATCTCGATACCCGCTGTGGATTTTCCCTTGTCATAGAACAAAAATCCTTCAAAATGCTCTTGCGTTTTAATTGATGACACGCCCTAGCACTCCCCCTCAAACAGTGCTAAGATACGTTTTTTTGCATGTTTTGTCAAGTCTCCTCAACGTCTTTCATCTTTTGTAGACGTTGTTATACCGATGGTGTAGAGACGATTTGTAACTCTCACAACACAAGGCTACCCATGGGACTCCGCAGTGCTCTTGCCCAAGAATTGAAGAACTTTTTCTCATTCCTAGAACCCAAAGAACGCAAGTCTTTTTGGTCAATTGTGCTAGGCTCTGCAATCGTGGGCTTAAGCGAAAGCTTTATGATTTTGTTTGTGAAAGCCTTTATAGACCTTGTCTTTTTTCACAATGGCGCATTTGTAGACTATAACATATTGCGAATTCCCACAGATACCCTTCCTTTATTTGTATTCCTGTTCTTAGTTACCTTTATCACGGCCAAAACGGCTTATGCCTTCTTCATGCAAAAGCAAACCTATACGCTGGTGGGCGTGAAACAGGCCGAACTCTCCGCACAACTGATGAAACGCTTGCTACAAAAAAACTATAGCTTCTTTCTCGAAAATAACAGTAGCGTCCTCACCCAACACATTGTCCATGAGGTAAGCACCTACGCCAACGCTATTTTCCGCAATACCATGCTGATTATCGCGGATTTCTTTATTTTCCTCGCGATTTTCTTCCTATTGCTGATTGTTGATGTGCAAAAAACCATCGTGCTGTGCAGCATTGGCGCGATGATTTCCGTGTTATTTTATTGGGGCATTCAACAGCGCATCGGTGGTCTTGGCAAACAAGCCATGGAAATGCGCGATGCGCTGCAAAAGCAAGCAAATGACATTATGCAAAGCGCGAAAGATATTAAGATTAATGGTAATATCGATAACTTCGTAAAAAAATTTTTAGAGCAACATCTTGCGTTTGCCGATGTCAACGCCCGCTATTACACCATTAATAATTCCGTGACGATTTTCATGGGATTTATTGTGTTCTTTATGATCGCGGTGTTTTTGCTGTTGCTGCACTACACAAACTACGCTGCCTCAGGAGATATAACGAAACTGTCTATTTTTGTATTAGGCGCGTATCGTTTAATGCCACCGCTTAATCGTATCTTAGGTAATGTCACACACGTAAAATTTTCCATGCCGATTTATCGTATGCTACTCAAAACAGTGGATACCATTGAACGCACCCCCACCTCAACACTTAAGCCCCTCGCCGCCCCGCCTGAATTTAACGAAGACTGGCACGCCATTACCTTCCGCAACATTAGTTTTAGTTATGACAATGTGAAAATGCCTGCGCTAAACGGGATTGATGTGAGTCTTGAGCGGGGACGCTGCTATGGTATTGCCGGCGTATCGGGTGCAGGCAAAACTACCTTTATCGATCTTATTGTTGCCCTTCATCAGCAAACAAGTGGTATTGTTGATATTGATGGCGAAGAAATGGGGCACGTCACCTATAAACGCTTCTGCCGCCAACATCTTTCTTATGTACCGCAGCATATCTCGCTGTTTGATGGTACGATTCGTGACAATCTTATTTTCTCCAATACAGATTTTGTTTCTCAGCAGGAATTTGAAGAAATTTTGGCTATTTGCGAACTACAAGACATTATCGATAGCTTGCCTCAAGGACTAGACACCCCCGTAGGCGACAGAGGCGTGCGCTTGTCAGGTGGACAACGCCAACGCTTGGGACTCGCAAGGGGATTGCTCAAAAAACCGCAAATTCTCGTTATTGATGAAGGCACGTCTGCGTTAGATGCCATTACCGAGCAAGAATTTATTCAAAAACTCCACACCTATTGTAACAAACGCGTTACCATCGTGATGATTGCCCACCGCCTTGCCACCCTTGATGAATGCGATGAAATTTTGCTGTTCAAAAGTGGAAAAATTATTGAACGCGGCAGCTATGCCGACTTACTTAAAAACTCAGCATATTTCAGGCAGCTGGGGCAGATTGTTTAATTACTCCACCCCCACCGTCATAAAACTCATCAGCTGCTGTTGATAACTCTCCGCAAACACATGCATCCCTGCTTGCAAGCCAATCATCATGGTAAAAAAACCTAGCAACAATTGCACAGGCGTGGCGAGGAAGAAAATTTGTAGTTGTGGCATCAGCCTCGCCAAAAGCCCCATGCCAACGTTAAACACCACGCCAATCACCAATAACGGGGCAGAGATTTGCATCCCCAACGCAAAAGATTTACTCAACATATGTGACAAGAAATCACTCATATCCCCTATCGGCACCGCCACCCCGCTCGGCATCAGTGTATAGCTATCCACAATCGCCGCCAAGGCAAGGTGATGCAGGTTCGACACAAAAATAATCGCCATCCCCACCATCATCAGGAATACGCTCAACACGCCTGTTTGCTGCGCCATGGCGGGGTTAAACATAATCACGTTCGCAAGCCCTGATTGCAACCCCATGATTGTGCCCGCTGTATCCAACGCGGCCACGATAAACTTCGCCATCAACCCCATAAACAACCCCACAAGGATCTCACCAAGAACAATGAAAAACAAAGCAAAAGCCCCATTGGGCAACGGTGGCGCAGGAATCACAGGCAAGAGCACCAGCGCAAAAATCGCCGCAAATGCCACCCGCCCCCGTGCGTTAAAATAGCCCTCGTTAAATCCGGGGAGCACCATAATAAGACTCCCTAATCGTGCCAGCAGAAACACGAAATGGAAGACTTCTTGGGGAAGGAAAGTAACAAGATTCATGAGAATGATGATACCCATCCCTTCCCCTAAACACGAGGATTTTTTGTGGGCACCTCTAAAAACCCTTTTATAGGGATGAGTGGCTAGGAAAGACTTGCTGAGGAAACGTAAGCGTACATAAAGGTACGTGCGGCTTCCGAAGCGAGGCTTGACAACGCCAATCGCCCTAGAAAAGAGGTTTTTAGAACTGCCCTTGTGTTTCTCCCTATTCTATGATTGAACTTGTGCTCCAAAAACTCTATCTTCTGTTTCCATGACACAATCCTTAAAACACACGCCCTTATATCATCTACACCAAACATTAGGCGCAAAAATTGTACCATTTGCAGGGTATGCCATGCCACTGCAGTATGCGGGCATTGTCGCAGAGCATCTCCATACCAGAGCGCACGCAAGCTTATTCGATGTCTCTCATATGGGACAGTGCATCCTTAAGGGTGAGAATGTTGCAGAATTTTTGGAAACGCTTGTCCCGAGCGATATTACAGGGCTTACACCACATCAAATGCGCTATAGCGTGTTGCTGAACAATAGCGGCGGAATTATCGACGATGTGATGATTACCCGCCGCGAAGACGACTTTTTAGTGATTGTCAATGCCGCCCGCAAAGCCATTGATTTTGCGCATCTCAAGGCCCATTTGCCGACGCATATCACGTTCACCGAACTACCTGATTACGCGCTCCTTGCCGTACAAGGCTTGGCGGCAGAAAGCATTCTTGCGCCCTATACGCGGCTTGCAAAAACGCTTGGCTTCATGACAGGGGGCTTTACCACAATTTTAGGGGCGCCGTGCTATCTCACCCGCTCGGGCTATACAGGTGAAGATGGCTTTGAGATTGCCGTTCAGGGTGATTTTGCCGAAAAAATTGCGACAGAACTTTTGAAAAATTCTGTGCTGAAACCCGCAGGATTAGGGGCTCGCGACACATTGCGCTTAGAAGCAGGGCTCTGCCTTTATGGGCATGATTTAGATGAAAAAACCTCGCCTGTTGCGGCAAGCCTTGCTTGGGTTATTGGGAAAAACCGGCGTGAACAGAGCGTTTTTCCTGCCTCTCAGAAGATTTTACAAGAACTACACGAGGGTGCAGCAACGGTGCGACTGGGTTTTAGAGTAGACGGCAAAGCACCCTTGCGAGAAGGTGCAACCATCCACGCTGAAGACGGAACGGAAATCGGCATTATCACCAGTGGCACACATAGCCCCACGCTAGGCTATCCCATCGCCATGGGGTATGTGCAAAAAGCGTTTGCCAAAGACACTACTTTTTATGCCAAACAGCGCGATCGCAATTTCACCCTCACACGCACAAAAATGCCGTTTGTGGCAAATACCTATAAGAAGGCATCAGGCGTTGGGCATTCGGCATCAGTTAAGAGCTTGTCCCGAAACTAACGCATGAGGAGAAAATCGAGATTTTTGTGCGAAAAATTACCCCAAAATAGCGGGATATACTGGGGTATTTTCCCTATTTTGGGGTAGTTTTGCAGCCAAAAAGATCATTTTAAACTTATGCGTTAGTTTCGGGACAAGCTCTTAGATTTTGTGTCATGTTTTCCCCCTGCTACGTTAAAAACTGCTCGCGCAAAATACGCTCTTCCAAATTATGTTCAGGATCAAATAGCAAACGAAGGGCAACTGTTTTGCTTTCAGTGAGGTCGACGCGTGCCACATCGCGTACCTCGGTATAGTCTGCCACGGCACTAACAGGGCGTTTGCCTGACTCCATAATTTCGATGGAAATTTTGCTGCTGTGGGGCAGCAGTGCTCCACGCCAGCGGCGTGGCCTGAAAGGACTTAAGGGGGTGAGCGTGAGTAATCCTGTCCCCAGCGGGAGGATAGGGCCATTGGCGGAAAGATTATAGGCGGTACTGCCTGCGGGGGTTGCGATAATCAGTCCATCAGCGATAAGTTCTTCAAGGCGAATAATATCATCAACACGAATGCGCAGTTTGGTGGCTTGGCGTGTCTCTCGCAGCACAGATACCTCATTTATCGCAAGCGCAGTAAAGGTTTTACCATTGATGTCTGTTGCCACCATTTGCAAGGGATGGAGGATGACTTCTTGGGCGGCAGCAAGGCGTTCGGGCAAGCGCTCTTCATGGTAGGCGTTCATGAGAAAGCCGATAGATCCTCGATTCATACCATAAATGGCTTTGCCTGTTCCTAAATATTGGTGCAATGTCTCAAGCATAAAACCATCGCCGCCGATGGCAACGATAATATCTGCATCCGACGCCTCAACGGCCTTATAGTTTTGTTTTAAAGTATGCAATGCCTGTTGCGCTTCATCTGTTTCCGAAGCAAGAAACGCGACACGTTGGGCGGGGGTTGATATATTCATGTCTCTTATGGTATAAGCAATTTGCACGGACGGCAATGATTGTTATTGTATACCGCTCACACCTCAATCTTTGCACAAAAACCGTATGTTCCCAAAAAAAATCTCGTATTTTGCTCCTTTTGTTGTCTTCCTCCTGTTGGGTAGTATGATGGCAGTGCAGCTGCTGGCAGCGAAAGATGAAACCAACAACGCTTCTGTTGTCATATCACTGAAGCCTGCCCCCATACTTCAAGGCGTGATGTATCCTGACAATACCCCTGCCTTCACCGAAGCGAATTTCAAGGGACGATATACGGTTGTGAATTTTTTTGCCTCGTGGTGCGCACCGTGCTTGGCAGAATTTCCGTTGTTACAAGAATTACAAGGGACTAAGGCACAAATTGTTGGTGTGGCGTTTCAAGATCCTCCCCCGCGCCTAAAGACATTATTTGCGAAAAATGATAATCCGTTTCAACATATCCTTCTCGATGACAAAGGCACAATCGGCATTAACTGGGGCATTAATGGCTTGCCCGCGACGTTTCTGATTAATCCTGAAGGGCAGATTGTCTGGCAGTATTTGGGCGAGTTGGGCGAGAAACAATTGGATACGATTAAAAGTATTATTGTGAAACCGTAAATGATGTCCAAATTTTTCTGCATCGTACTGTGTCTGTTTTGTATCTGCACCACGGCGCAAGCAGCACTATCACCCGAACAGCTTGAGAAACGAGCGGTTGCATTGGGCGCGGTGATTCGTTGCCCTGTGTGCGCGGGGCAGACAATCAATGATTCCAATAATGAAATGGCACAAGCAATGCGGGCGATGGTGCGCGAACAACTTAAAGAAGGGCAGAGTGACGCGGCTGTACTGGCATTTTTCCAGCAACGTTATGGCGATGGTATTCTCCTCATTCCCCCGAAAAACGCTGCAACGCTTTTGTTGTGGGGATTTCCGTTGTTGGGTGTTTGGGGAGGCGTCTTCGTGTTATACCGCTACTTCAGGCGAGAAGAACAGGGGATGCGGACGCAATCAAAAAAGCAATGAACACGTCTTGCAAAAAAAGCGGCTGTACGGCATTCTTGCAAGAATATGGCTTTCTCTAAAAACCACCCACTTGCTGGCATCGCGCTGATGCTTATCTCTTGCCTATTTATGGCATCGCTTTCCGTATTTGTGCGGATTTTGGGGCAAGAAATACATCCGTTCCAAGTGGTGTTTTTGCGGAACACATGTGCACTGTTGCTGATCATTCCTTTTGCGTTACGATTACCGCGAAAAACGCTGTTACAAACACCTTTTAAGCTGCATGTATTGCGTGCTGTCGTGGGTATTTGCGCAATGACTACCAATTTTTATGTGATTGCCCATATGCTGTTGGCGGAATCGACAGCCATCAGCTTTACAGTGCCGTTGTTTGCAACATTAGGAGCAATGGTATTTTTAGGCATAATGGAAAAAAAGGGGGGCTGGAAATAGGCTCTAACTAGTGCATAGTGTGGGTTTTAGAGGGAATAGAGATGAGCACGAATAAAAATGCCCGAAATGCGGTGGGCGAGGGGTAAAAAAGA
>JBILKT010000094.1:0-6899 GCA_044376545.1 Alphaproteobacteria bacterium | reverse complement strand
TACATGACAATAGCGTTTGAACTTCACAAGGTTACGATACATTGAGCTAAAACTGCTGCGGTCATGAATCGGCACTTTGCCCGTTCTGGTCATGCTATGGTCATGGGCAGGGCTGCAAAGGGTTGGTAAAGGTTGGTACTATCGAGCGAGGGACTGCTGTGCTAAAACTTTGTTATTGCGCCTAAATATGGTTTATTGTTAATCCTTGCAACTGTTGGCACAAGGAATCATAATCTCTTGGTCGGGGGTTCAAATCCCTCCCGAGCCACTATAATTGACCGCTGATAAAACATGCCAGTGGCATGTTTTTCAAGGGCAATCACTGAAGCCTTAGCGAAACCAAGCGAAGGCGCAGGTTGAGGTTAGGCTGAAGTGGATGACATATAAGGTTAAATTAAAAATCTTGTAAAAACAGGTGCGCCGCATGACGGATGATTATAGAGTTGCCGCTGCATGCGTTTTCTAACCTATCTTATCGTTGCAAGTGTTCTGTTCCGCAGTCTGATTCCTGCGGGGTACATGCCCAATTCTGCTGATAAAGAGCATTTTTTCAATATTGTTATCTGTACAGGCTATGGCGCACAAACGATTGCGGTGGATGACAATGGCCAGCCTGTAAAACAAGAGCATCAGAAACAGACAGGCCACAAAACGCCGTGCCCGTTTGCCCTCAACGCGCATGCCGCCACTCCTGCCGATCCTATAGCAGGGCTGGCAGTCCCTGCGGATTATACCGCCCTGTTGTTCACGGCACCTGCCGCGCATCCAGCGACAGCAACGCTGCGTAAAACCGCACCGCCTCGCGCGCCCCCTTTATTCTCTTGAAACTTTTTATCCCGCTTAAGCGCATCTGCTTTGCGGGTTTTGCGCGTCTGCGCTTGTCATCTTTTTCAGGAGAATTTCCATGTCTACTCTTTCAAACCGCCTGTGGTGCGGTGTTTCGATCCTTGCGGTCAGCCTTAGCTTATTTTTTGTTCCTGCTGTTGCAGCAGAGCGCAAAAAAGAAGAGCTTTCCATCACCATCACCCAAGGCAACCTTATTAAAAGCGATACGGTGCCGACCGTACAAGCGGCAACTCGTGCCATTAACCAAACCCCAGGGGGTGTGGAAGTGGTGCCGTTTCAGGACATCGAGAAAAAATATATCCAGAATTTCCAAGATACCTTGTCATTCGTGCCCGGGGTCTATGCCCAGAAACGGTTTGGCGAAGAAGTGCGCCTGTCCATTCGGGGATCAGGCATTTCACGGGGTTTTCATATGCGGGGGATTACCCTCTTGCAAGACGGCATTCCGTTTAACCTTGCCGATGGTGCGGGCGATTTTCAAGAGGCTGACCCCCTCGCGCTGCAACACATTGAGGTTTATAAAGGCGGCAATGCGCTTGCCTATGGCGGCAACAGCTTAGGCGGGGCGATTAATTTGGTGTCGCCTACAGGGTACACTGCACGGGGGAACCAAGTGCGCGTTGAGGCGGGGTCTGAAAACACCTATCGTACCAACGTCCGCACAGGTCATGTGTTTGGCAATCAAGATGTGTTCTTAAGCCTGACCACCACCGACAGCAACGGTTTCCGCCAGCATAGCGATCAATCAAATGTGAAGCTGAACACCAATTACGGCATTAAGCTGAACGATAATTCGGAAACACGGTTTTACCTCAGCGGCAATATGATTGAACAGGAACTGCCGGGATCGCTTAGCCGTTTTGATGCGTTGAACAATCCTGATAAAGCCAATCCGGCGCAAGTAAATGGCGATCAGAAACGCGATATTCGCAGTCTCCGTCTTGCCAATAAAACCGCCTATAAAATTTCAGGCACCCAAACGCTTGAAGGCGGCGTGTTCATGAACCTGAAAGACTTGTTCCACCCCATTTTTGCGGTGGTGGATCAAGAAACCATGGATTACGGGGGGTTTGGTACGTTAAAGGGCAGCTATGCCTTGGGCGATTATCAGAACCGTTATCGTTTGGGCTTTACGGCACAGGCGGGTACGGTGGATGCGCTGCTGTATACCAACGTGCGCGGTAATCGCGGTGCGCTTATGGGCGATGCCGATCAAAAGGCATCTACCTATAACGCATTTGCCGAAAACCATTTTTATGTCACGCCCACGGTGGCATTGGTAACGGGCGGGCAACTGACATGGGCAGCGCGGGAGAGTTTTAATAATCTCAGTGCTAGCAACAGCGATGACCGCATCTATCAATCGTTTAATCCCAAACTGGGCGTGTTGTATGAGCATGTTGCGGGCAATCAGTTCTTTGCCAACATCAGCAAAAGCAATGAAGCGCCCACGTTTACGGAACTTACCCAAGGCGGCACCACAGGGTTCACCCCTGTGAACGCACAAGCGGCATGGACGGCAGAAATCGGCACCCGCGGCCACCACAGCCGTTATAGCTGGAACGTAAGTGTATATCGCAGCTGGGTGAAAGACGAGATGCTGCAGTACACCACGGGTGCAGGCATTCCCGCCAGCACCTTTAATGCCGATAGAACCATCCACCAAGGGTTGGAACTGGGCTTTGATGTGGCGCTTAGCGAGACAGTAAAGTGGCAGAACGCCTATACCTACAGTGATTTTACCTTCCAAGGGGATCGCCAATATGGGGATAATCAGTTGGCAGGCGTGCCAGAGCATTTCTATAAAACAGCGGTGCGCTATACCGACCCTACAGGGTGGAACGTGGCACCCAATCTAGAGTGGGTACCCACAGGGGCAGAGGTCGACTTTGCCAATACGCTGGATGCCAAAGGGTATGCTTTGTTGGGCGTGGAAGCAGGCTATGACCTTAACGAACGGGTCAGCCTGTTTGTGGATGCGAGAAATCTCACCAATGAAAAATACATTAGTAACTTCAGCACCATTACTCGTGCCACACCCGCGAACAGCAGTGTGTTCTACCCTGGGGAAGGTATCAGTGCCTTTGCTGGTATGATAGTGAGGTTCTAATGTTAGCAATCTTATACAAATGGCACCTGCGCCTTGGCGTTATCGCGGGCACTCTCATGATCGTCTGGGCAGCATCGGGACTCATCCACCCGTTGCTGTCGTTTACAGGGATTAAACCCATGGCGTTTACGCCGCCGGTGGAAGCCGTGGTGGTGGAGGGGGCGAAAGCTCCCTCTTTCCTGCCTGTGCAGAACGTTACTGCGGTCAGGGTGGTCTCTGTTGACGGGAAACCCTTTTATCAACTCACACTGCAAAACCAAGCAGAACGCTTGTATTACAGGGAAAGTACAGGCGAACTGTTACCCAATGCCGACGTTGCCCGTGCGGAAAGTCTGGCACGTCATTACAGCGGCGAGAAAACCGCGACGGTGGTTTCTACCACGCTGCAAACTGCCTTTGATAAAAACTATCCGCCCATCAACAAATACCTGCCTGTCTGGCGGGTGGCGTTTGACCGCCCTGATGGACTTTCTGTGTATGTTGATACAGGGGAAGACAAGCTGGGCAGCATCAACACCCCCTATAAGCAAACGCTGCTGTGGTTGTTTCAGAATATCCACACGTTGAAGTTTCTGGAGAGTGACGCTGAAGCGATGCGCCTTGGGATTATCACCTGTGCAATGCTGATGATTCTCGCCATGGCGTGCTTGGGGATTGCCCTGCTGTGGACGCTGAAACGCCCGAAAATGCCAAAAGGTGGGCGGGGGCTGCATCGTCGCCTAGCATGGTTGGTATGGTTGCCCGTGTTGGCATTTTCGGGCAGTGGATTGTTTCATCTGTGGGTGCAGTCTACCGCTACAACACGGGAAACGGTGTCCGTGCAGCCGATTGATATGGCGGCCATACAATCGTTGCCGCAGGGCGTCAGCACGGCAAATGATATCCGCCTCAGTAACACCCCGAAAGGCCTGCTGTGGCGGGTGGAAATGGCATTGCCTAGCGTTCCCAACGCAGCACCGAACCCGCACGCGCATCATATGGGCAATACACCAAAAACAAAAACGGCGTATTTTTCGGTGCATAACGGTGAGGCTGTACCGTTTGTGGATACGGATATTGCCCAAGCCATCGCACAAAACACAACAGGCACGCCCACGCTGCTGCCCATGTTCAGCCCTGAATATGGTTTTGCTAATAAACGCCTGCCCGTCTGGCGGGTGGAAACACCAAACGGACTGGTATTTGTGGATGCCAAAGCAGGGGTAGTGGCAGCGCGTGTATCGCCCTTAGATAAAATCGAGTTGTGGAGTTTCAGCAACCTGCACAAGGGGCAGTTTCTGGATACGCTGTTAGGTGTCTCACACACGCAGCGGGATGGCATTTTGGCGGGGGTTGCGACACTGATTATCGTGATGAGTGGGGTTGGGTTATGGCTGCACCAGCGCCGGCGGCGTAGTCTCAAGGGCACCTCTAAAAACCCTTTTATCGGGATGAGTGGCTAAGGAGCGAGGATGCAAAACAGCAACGCTGTTTTGAACCGCAAGCCAGGGAGCCTTGGCTTTCACAAGCGAAAGTGCAGTGAAAGACTTTAGGCGCAACTGCAATGCGAGGAAACGTAAGCGTACATAAAGGTACGTGCGGCTTCCGAAGCGAGGAGGCAAAAAGCACTGCTTTTTGACCCGCAAGCCAATGAGCCTTGCCAAACACAAGCCCAAAGGGCGCAGTGATTGGCTTAGGCGGAATTGGCTTGACAACGCCAATCGCCCTAGAAAAGAGGTTTTTAAAACTGCCCTACTGCCTGAATACCCCATCTTGAATGGGCGCGCTGGGGGCTTCACGACGCAAGCGCTTTTTGATAATATCAGTGTATAATAAAGTGATGCTCACACGGCGATTCACAGGGGAATCAGGCGCATTTTTCAAGAGCGGTTCTCTATCCGCCTTGCCACTTACAGAGGCGATACGTTTTGGGCCAACACCGTTATCTTCAAGCGTTCGACGAATGGTGTTGGCGCGGTCGGCAGAAAGCTCCCAGTTGGTATAGTGTGCCCCTGCATAGGGCGTTGAGTCTGTGTGTCCTGCAACAGCAATATCATTTCGCAGTGTACTGATAACCTGCGCAACTTTTTCCAGTAGGGCTTTTGTGTGCGGCAGAGGCGTTGCTTTTCCTGTCTCAAACATGGCGCGTTTATCTTGATCGATAAGCTGAATGCGCAATCCCTCTTTCGTAATTTCCATGAGAAGGTTTTGGGAAAGCATGGCAAGAGCAGGATCCGATTCAATCGCTTGTTTAATTTCTTTTTGTACCGCTTCAAAATCTTTTGTCTCTTTCGCACGGAGTTCTTGCTGTTCTTCTTGAAGTTTTTTGTCGGCAATGCCTGCGCCTTTGGCATTGGATCCGCGCGTATTTTCTTCGTCTATTGCTTCTTCTGAATCAATCCCTTGAATGGTATCAGTGGGCTGAATAATTGGTTGTGAATCGCTTTTGAGGGCTTGAACTTGCGATAAACTTTGCCCACCCAAAATGCCCCCTGCACCACTCGTAGAGCTGGAAACAGAGGTGGGAGCGAAATAATTGGCAATCCCTTCTTTTTGCTCAACAGTCACCGAGTTTAACAGCCACAAGAGCAAAAAAAACGCCATCATCGCGGTCACAAAATCCGCATAGGCAACTTTCCATGCGCCACCATGGTGACCATGTCCACCTTTTTTAATGCGCTTGATGATGATGATGGGGCGTTGGTCGTCAGCCATGATACTATTACTTTATGGAGGGCAATTTTTCGATTGCTTCTTCAACTTCCTTAAAACTGGGCCGAACATCAGACGTGAGGGATTTTCTTGCAAATTCCGTACAAATAGACGGCGCAGATCCCTGAAGATAAGCAAGAATGCCCGTCTTGAGGCAACTTTGATATTTTGAATCGGCCGCTTTGGTGGCGGCAATACCGCTCGCGAACGGCGCAAAAAATCCGTAGGAGACAAACACCCCGAAGAAAGTTCCCACCAATGCCGCCCCGATCATTTTTCCCAAAATAGCGGGGGGTTCGGTAATTGATCCCATGGTGTGAATCACCCCTAACACGGCGGCAACAATCCCCAGTGCAGGCATTCCGTCTGCCAGACCCTGCACAGCGCCTGATAAGGCATGATCTTCCTCGTGGTGCACATCAAGCTCAAGATTCATCAAATCTTCCATCACATAGGGGTTTGTACTGCCCAGTGAGATCATGCGAAGATAATCGCACAAAAATTCAACGGCGTGGTGATTGTGATGAAATTTGGGAAATTCGTGAAAAAGTGTGCTTTCATGGGGATTTTCAATGTGCGATTCAATCGCCAAAATCCCCTTTGATTTAATCAATTTGAACACCTGATATTGTAGGCAAAGCAATTCAATATAATCTGCTTTTTTTAGCTTTGATCCTTTAATGGCACCGCCAATGGCCTTAGGCAATTTTTTCAGCACTTTGCCAGGGTTAGCGATAACTAACGCACCCATCCCTGCCCCCAGAATGATAATAAATTCAGAAGGTTGCCATAACACACCAAAATGGCCGCCTGCCATCGCATAGCCGCCACCCACCGCGCCAAAAACAATCAGAATACCAATAATAGTTTTCATTAAACATCGCTCGATTTTTATGAGACGTGCTGAACCCATCTCAACCAGGACTTACGCAGGTGAAGGATTTTTTGATGATTTCAAGGCAGAAAATTGCGAAAAAGCGGAGTTTACTAAAGGTAAATGAGCATTTTGAGCAATTTTCTAACGCTGAAAGCGCAAAAAAGACGAGCACTGCGTAAGTCCTGTCAACATTTATTCGTGCCCAGTAAAGCAGGCTTGCGTTAAAAAAAAACTAACGTGGGTTGTTTATTCCTGTGTATATCAGGGCAATCGCATTAGGAATTTTATTCCTTTAAAAACAATATGTTACGCGATAGGCTTTAATGTTAAAATTCTGAAAAACCATTATTTTTCAATGAGTTATTTTTTCTAATG
>JBILKT010000093.1:0-6912 GCA_044376545.1 Alphaproteobacteria bacterium | reverse complement strand
CCTCGGCGCACCCGCTCCCTTATTAAATCGCGGGCTTTTGAAGGTAAACAGCCCTTGTGGCATCTCCTCATTCATTTTAACATTACGCAAGGTTGTATACAGCTGTTGATTATTGGGCAAATCCACATACCAATACAAAAGTTGCAAGGGCTTGTTCTGAAACACAAGGTTTATCGGCTTGTTGGCGGGGTCATCGGCTTTGCGGGTTCTGTCCACCACGCGCACTGCCACCTTGTCCTCTTGGGTTGCAAGGCGCACATCCAATTTTGGATCGAATAAATTTATGTCTTCTCCTAAAAAACTGAGGAATGGCAAGTCACTGAGGCTGAGATAAGTGATCTGATCAAGCTCGGCATTGTAATGTACCACCGAGCTGCCATTGCCAATAACTTGCTCCACAGGGTTCGCATAATCCACACGGATTTGAAGCGGACGACCGATATACAGCTTGCCTGTGCGACGAATTGCGCCGCCTTGTGAGGAATCCTCAATATCCGCCTGCAACGTTTTAATACCATTCAGATAATTTTGGATGTTTTGCAAGATAACCCGCTGCTGGGTAGACATGGTTTGTTGGGCGTGGGCGGGGGAGATTGCAAAAATGACGATAAAACAGCTTAACCAGCAGGCACGCACAAGTAAGGAAGTAAGACTGTAAGGAATCCTTACTCCTCCCTCGTGCCTCGTGCCTCGTGCCTCGTGCCTCACCACTTCTTTCATCGCAAAATCTCCCGTTTCCCCGTGGCATTGGCTTTGCTCACCACGCCTTCATTTTCCATTTGCTCGATAATCCGTGCCGCCCGGTTATAGCCAATTTGCAGGTGACGCTGGATAAAGCTAGTAGAGACTTTTCCTTCGCGCAAAATGACGCTCAATGCTTCTTCATACATCGGATCGCCCCCCTCGTCTTTAGGAGCTTTGCCGCCGTCTTCCTCGTCATCAACCGTCACATCGTCAATATATTGCGGGGCGCCTTGTTGCTTTAAAAAGGCAACCACTTTTTCCACTTCAGCATCCGACACAAACGGCGCGTGCACGCGGGAAATCCGCCCACCGCCTGCCATATGGAGCATATCCCCCTGCCCTAACAGTTGCTCTGCGCCCATTTCGCCTAAGATTGTGCGGCTGTCAATTTTTGAGGTCACTTGAAAGCTAATCCGTGTGGGGAAGTTCGCCTTAATCGTCCCTGTAATCACATCCACAGAGGGGCGCTGTGTCGCGGTAATAATATGAATCCCAGCCGCGCGAGCCATCTGCGCGAGGCGTTGCACGGCAGCTTCGATGTCTTTGCCTGCTACCAACATCAAATCGGCCATCTCATCGATAATCACCACGATGAACGGCAGAGGATCTAACGGCAATTGTTGGTCTTCATAAATTGGCTTGCCTGTATCAGGATCAAACCCCGTTTGCACACGGCGATAGAGCACTTCCCCCTTGGCGCGTGCCTCCCCGATGCGTTGATTATAGCCCTCAATATTCCGCACGCCCAGCTTAGACATCGCTTGATAGCGTTGCTCCATTTCTTTAACCGTCCATTTTAGGGCAACAACGGCCTTTTTCGGGTCTGTGACCACGGGGGTGAGCAAGTGCGGAATACCATCATATACAGACAATTCCAGCATTTTTGGGTCAACCATGATGAAACGGCATTCATCAGGACGGAGCGCAAACAACAGCGATAAAATCATCGCATTCACGGAAACAGATTTCCCCGACCCCGTTGTCCCTGCCACCAACAAATGCGGCATTTTCGCGAGATCCACAACAACAGGATTCCCCCCAATGTCTTTGCCCAACGCCAACGGCAGTTTGGTTTTATGTTTTGCGTAGGTTTCATGCGCCAACACGGCTTTAAAAGAGACCATCTCGCGCACAGCATTCGGCAACTCAATCCCAATAATATTCCGCCCTGGAACAACGGCAACCCGCGCTGAAATGGCACTCATGGAACGGGCAATATCATCGGCTAAGCTAATCACGCGGGAGGATTTAATGCCAGCGGCAGGCTCTAATTCAAACAGGGTTACAACAGGACCGGGATGAGCATCAACAATCGTGCCCTTCACACCATAATCCTCCAAAACGCCTGCGAGTTCTTCCATGCGTTGTGCGAGATATTTTTTATCAATATGCACCGACTTGCTCTTGTTTTCATTAAGCAACTCAAGAGGGGGGAGAGAAATCAACCCATGATGCAGCGTTGGAATATGAGACCCCGATGACTTTTTAACACCCCCTTCTTTTTTTGCAGACTGTACGGCAGCCGCCACAAGGGTAGGCTCTGCGACAACAGGAGCAAGACGTTTTGCGGGCTTAGAGCGTGGCTTCGGCAAAGATGGCAGGCTTGGCATCGTTGGCAAAGCTTCATAGCGTGGCAGCAACGTTTTTGCTTTGCCTAACATAACCGCCGCATACCGCAAGGCTGTTGCGCCTTTGCTTGCGCTTGTATAGCCCATACTATACCCTGCTTGCACTGTTTTAACGACAGTTTCGGTGCTTGCCGCAACAGCATATTTCAATAATAACAACGACATCACTAAGAATCCCGCCCCCATCAGCGGGGCAGAGATATAGGCTGAAAGATGCAGGGCACTTTCAATCATACTGAGCAAGAGCGAACCCGTCGCCCCGCCCATTGCAGTCGTGTGTTTCCAAAACGAAAGAGTGGGGAGGGCCGCAAAGCCAACGGCTGCAAGCATCACCGCACTGAGCCCTGCCAACAAACGCTTGCTCCACAACGGCAGTTCTTGGCGCAAATAGAGTTTAATACCCCATCCCCCAATCCAGAGAACAAGAATACTGCTTGCAATTCCCAATACTTGAATAAGAAAATCCGCGAGGATTGCCCCGCTACGCCCAAAATAGTTTTGGGGATTGCCCCCCGACGCCGTATTCCAAGAGGGATCG
This sequence comes from Alphaproteobacteria bacterium, assembly GCA_044376545.1. Lineage (GTDB taxonomy): Bacteria > Pseudomonadota > Alphaproteobacteria > JAJTHO01 > CANGXP01 > CANGXP01. The sequence goes on along the minus strand of JBILKT010000093.1, from coordinate 4,002 downwards.
TTCGGATCATAGGAAAACAACGAGAAAAATAAAAACAACGCCACCGCAATAAGGAAATACCCGCTCAATTTTCTGAGCATTTGACGGCAATACGCCGCCAACACAGGCGGCAGAAAAGTATGCTGTTGCGGAAGGGGGGAAGTGACACGCGCCATATGTTTTATATTTATTGTTACAATCCTATCTTCAACCGTTATAATGCAATCTCTTATGCTTCCAAAGGTAAATAAATGGTAAACAATTCTTTTTTTGATGTCGCCATTGTTGGGGCGGGGCTGAACGGCAGTATTGCAGCGTTAGCCCTTGCGCCGCTTGGGATGTCAATAGGGCTGCTAGAAGCACAAAGCCAAGAAATTCTCCTCAATCCTTTAGGTGACGGACGCACCACCGCCATCTCTCACGCCAACGCTTTATTTCTCCAAGAATGCGGCGTGTGGGCAGACATTGTGCCACACGCCACCCCCATCAAAGATATTCTCATTACGGATCAAGATTCTCCCGTTTCTTGTCATTTCGCAAGTGAAGATGTCGCTGTGGATGCCATGGGGTACATTGTTGACAATAGTGTTTTACGACGCAAAATTTTTGATAAAATCACATTATACCAAAATGTTACAGTGCTTTATGAATGCACTGTGGAAAGCATAGATGCGGAAAAAGGTGTGTTAAACACCACACAAAAACCGTTGCGCGCCTCTTTATTGGGCGCCTCTTTATTGGGCGCCTCTTTAATCGTGGCGGCAGATGGCAGGCAATCGCGCCTCGCCAAAATGGCAGGGATTACCTTTACCCATTATACATACAATCAAGCAGCGGTGGTGTGTATGATTGGGCATGAAAAACCGCACAGTAACTTGGCGTTTGAGAAATTTCTTCCAGCAGGGCCACTCGCTTTGTTGCCCGCGCAAGGCAATACGTCGTCATTGGTCTGGTCAGAAACACCCACGCACGCGCAATATTTGCAAAACGCTGCCCCTGAACTTTTTATTCATGCATTACAACAAAAATTTGGAGCAACGCTTGGGACATTATCGCTTTTAGGCAAGCGGTGGTATTATCCCCTGAATGCGCTGCACGCGCATCGTTATACATGCGGCAGACTGCTTTTATTGGGTGATTCCGCCCACGGCATGCACCCCATTGCAGGGCAGGGTTTGAACGTGGGTGTACAAGACACCCTCTGCCTGCGTGATTTACTTAAAAAACAACTTTTTGTGGGGCTGGATGTGGGGGCGCCTGACGTGCTTGAACAGTATGAAACGCAACGCCGCCCCGCCAACACCGCTATGATTCAAGCAACCGACAAACTCAATGCCCTGTTTCATAGCGCAAACCCCGTTGTCAAAGCCGCCCGCCGCTTTGGCCTTAACGTAGTGGAACATACTCCCACACTCAAAAAAAGCTTTATGGTACGCGCAATGGGGGGATATTAATGGGCGCTTCTAAAAACCCTTTTATCGGGATGAGTGGTATCGGGATGAGTGGCGAGGAAGAACTTTTTGAGGAAACGCAAGCGTACTCTGCCGTACGTGCGGATTCAGAAAAAAGATCTGACGATGCCAATCGCCCTAGAAAAGAGGTTTTGAGAGATGCCCTAATGCAACAGAGCATAACAGGCGGCACCCCGTTGCAACAAAAGGCCTTAGCGGCGGTATGTGCGTTATCTCCCCACCAAAATTTTTCTGTTGACTACACCGCCCCCCTACTCACCCTTCACGGTGCATCAACCCTCACACTCAACACCCCTGTGCGATTACAAGCGTTGCTCGCTTCCCTCGCCACTGTGACGACCGCTTCAACACCTCCCGCTACACGCATTTCCCTCGGCAATTCACAACTCGACTTACAAACACGCACGCTGCACGCGCCGCTGTTATCGCCGCTTGAACTGACCGAGAAGGAATGTGCGATTTTATGCTCTTTGCAACACGCGTTCCCCGCCGCTGTATCGCGCGATGCGCTGCTTGAAAAAGTTTGGCAATATCACGCCAGCACCACAACCCATACGGTGGAAACCCACCTTTATCGTCTGCGCCAAAAACTGGAAAATCATGGCGTGACAGATTTTTTGATTGTCACCGAAGCAGAAGGGTATAAAATGGCGCACTCCATCTAAAAACGCTGCAGAATGCGTTTTAAGGCATGGTTGGAATTTTTTGGCTACCATACTAGCTAAAAATCTTTAGATGCCATCTGGTGGAAATCCTGCGTCGATTTACAGCATGCCAACCTACCCACACCCCCGTATGTTTTTTGATTTTGCAAAATTGTCCCTTTGGCGTATAGTGAACGAATGACTCTTCGTGTAAAATTTTGGGGCGTGCGCGGCTCTATTCCTTGCCCAGAAAAAACACATTTGCGGTATGGCGGGAACACATCGTGTGTGGAAGTGCGTTGCGGCGATCACATTATTATTTTGGATGCAGGCACAGGCATTCGTACACTCGGGCAACAGCTGCAACAGGCGGGGGAGAAAAACCTCACCATGTTGCTCACCCATACGCATTTTGACCATATCTCAGGACTGCCCTTTTTTGCGCCTGCTTACGATAAATCCGTCACCCTCGCCATTTATGCCGCGCATCTCATGCCTGAAAGCACGGTACAAAAAACATTGCACCAAATCATGGCGCCGCCGTTCTTTCCTGTTAGCCCCGCCATGTTTAAGGCGAACATTCAGTATACTGATTTTACCGTGCGGACAACGCTCACCCTTGCCCCTGCATTGACGGCGGAAACTGCCCCGCTTAATCACCCCGACCGTGCCACCGCCTATCGCCTGAACTACAAGGGCAAAAGCATGTGTTATGTGACAGATACCGAGCACAAAGTGGGTGAGTTAGATGCCAATATCGTGGAGCTACTCAAAGACGCTGACCTTCTGATTTACGATGCCATGTTTACCGATGAAACCTACCCTAAACATAAGCATTGGGGGCATTCCACGTGGCAAGAAGCGGTGCGCTTGTGCAATGCTGCCAACGTCAAAGGCCTCGCACTGTTCCATCACAACCCCGACCACACCGATGATATGCTCGATGCCATTCAAGCAGAAGCGCAACAGGCAATGGCGGGCGCGTTTGTGGCGTTTGAGGGGCAGGTTGTGGTGTTGTAGCGGCACACATAAATAAAATGCTTGACGAATATATATATTAACTTAAGGTTAGTTATATTACTCCCTAGCAATTACAACTTCATTCAAATGTTTTTTATTTTCTTGATGTTATGACTAACCCTCTGAATCAATACTCTCATACCAACCATCTTTGAAACCCAAAGAAAAATGGACCAGAAATCCTTCGGATGACTAAGCGGATTGGTATAAAATAGACCATCCTATTCAATGCAGAATCTAGGAAATATTATAATAATTTTTTTAGGAATGATTATATGAGCATGTACACATCGTCTCAAGGATCAAGACAAGCCCCCCAGTCCCCTGCACCCAATTTAATTAACCCGACATTGATTGGTGTTACGTCGGCTATCTTGGGGCTAGCTATAGGTGTTAGTGCTGCGGCTAAAGCCATGAAAGCTAAGCCCATTCAAAAAATGGAAAAAGGATGGCCAAAAGGCATACGAAAATCCATAAATTCTATTCTAGCTTTTCTGATCGTGACCCCTTTTGCTACTACCATGGTGAATGGTTTGGGTATGAAAGCATACACGACTACCCCATTAGCGCCTCAAAATCCTCATAAAGTCATTATTAAAGATGGTATCCCTGTAAAAATCAATGAAGAAATGTCTGAATTGCAACAAGAAAAACTTCAGCCAACATCTGCATTACAGCTAAAAATCGGTTGTAGTGCCACAGCCATAAAGAAAACGTCATCCGCCGTTTTGGCTGTCACGGCGAAGCATTGCGTTCCTAATGGTTTTATAAGAGATGAGTATGGACTAGAAACGGTCTTGGACAATTACGATGGATTTTTGGGGCAGGATGTTTCAACAGCAGATAATGTTTATGTTGGCAAAATAACCCAAGTCTTTCAGCCGCAT
>JBILKT010000092.1:0-6916 GCA_044376545.1 Alphaproteobacteria bacterium | reverse complement strand
ATTTTGGATAGAGTTAAACAGCCTAACTTCAGCAAGTCATGCTCTCTGCCTAGATCGTTTTCTAAAAATCCCGCCAGAAAGCTAACCGCTTTGTGTAAATCCTTTCCAAACCTCTGTGGTTGTGCATACATAGCATCTAAATTGCTAATGAAATCCCCTCTTTCTGGATAAAGCGCAAGAATTTCATCAAAGATTTTCCTCGAAAATTCAATGGCTTGCTCAGACGTTGTGTGTTCAGTAATAATTTTTTGCTGTGTGTCGGGAGCTTGCTGCTGCAAAAGCTGCAGCATGAAAGCCTGATGATTTTGTACTGCCATTAAATTAACTTGAATTTGTTCGGTTAATTCTATCCTGAATGCATTGTACGCTGTTTGCTCTGTATTCGTAAAAAACTCTCTAAGTTCTAAAAAATCTTGCATAAAAAATCTCCCTCTCTACCGCGTTAAAGGCTTGAATTTCAAGCGATGCGGTTGTGCGGCATTGTCGCCCATGCGGCGTTTGCGGTCTTCTTCGTAGGCTTCGTAGTTGCCTGCGAACCATTCAACGTGGCTGTCGCCTTCAAACGCGAGGATGTGCGTGGCTATTCTGTCCAAAAACCACCTGTCGTGGCTGATGACGACAGCACAGCCTGCAAAATCCAGCAATGCTTCTTCTAATGCCCGCAAGGTTTCTACATCTAAATCGTTGGTTGGTTCATCGAGCAGCAGCACGTTTGCACCGCTTTTTAGCATTTTGGCAAGGTGGACGCGGTTGCGCTCCCCCCCTGACAATAGCCCCACTTTTTTCTGTTGGTCTGCCCCCTTAAAGTTGAAATTGCCGCAATAGGCACGGCTGGGGATTTTTATCTTGCCCAACTCGATAATTTCTGCGCCTTCGGAGATTTCCTCCCACACGGTTTTGTTTTCATTGAGCGCGTCACGGCTTTGATCCACATAGCCGAGCTTCACGGACGGGGAGACAACGAACGTGCCTTTATCAGGAGTCTCTTTGCCTGTAATCATGCGGAATAAGGTGGTTTTGCCTGCGCCGTTCGCGCCAATTACGCCGATAATGCCCCCAGGAGGCAGGCTGAAGCTCAAATCTTCAATGAGTAATCTCTCGCCAAAACCTTTGTGGAGGTCTTTGGCTTCTAACACATTATCCCCCAAACGGCCGCCTGCGGGGATGATAATCCGCGCACTATCCGCCTGTTTTTCATTCTCGCGTTGGAGCAGTTCTTCGTAAGCTGCAATCCGCGCCTTGCTTTTGGCTTGGCGGGCTTTGGGGGATTGGCGAATCCACTCTAATTCGCGGTCTAGGGTTTTTTCACGATTTTTCTCGTCTTTTTCTTCTTGCATCAAGCGTTTTTGTTTTTGCTCTAACCAGCTTGAGTAATTCCCCTCAAACGGGAAGCATTGCCCACGGTCTACTTCCAAAATCCATGTGGCGACGTTATCCAGAAAGTATCTATCGTGGGTGACGGTCACCACCGTGCCTTCATACTCTTCTAAATAGCGTTCCAGCCATGCAACAGATTCTGCATCCAAGTGGTTGGTCGGTTCATCGAGCAGCAATAAATCAGGTTTTTGTAACAGGAGACGGCAGAGCGCAACGCGGCGTTTCTCGCCCCCTGACAGGTGGGTAACGGGGCTATCTGGTGCGGGGCAACGCAACGCATCCATGGCAATCTCAATGGTACGCTCAATTTCCCAACCGCCTGCCGCATCGATTTTTTCTTGCAAATCGCCTTGTTCGGCAAGGAGCGCGTTCATTTCATCGTCGCTCATTTCCTCAGCGAATTTCGCGCTGATTTCATTAAAACGGGTGAGGTTAGCTTGGATGTCCCCCAATCCTGCCAGAATATTCTCATGAACGTTTTTGGTGGCATCCAGCTCAGGCTCTTGGGAAAGGTAGCCGACGCTCACGCCATCTGCTGCCCATGCCTCGCCTTGAAATTCCTTGTCAATTCCTGCCATAATTTTAAACAGGGTTGATTTTCCCGCGCCATTAGGCCCTAACACGCCCACTTTCGCACCCGGTAGGAAAGACAGCCACACGTCTTTGAGCAACTCACGCCCTGTGGGCAGAACTTTGCGTAAACCCTTCATCACGAAAATATATTGATAACTTGCCATACGTCACTCATCCTTTGATGCCGTGTTCTACTCAATAACGAGGGGGGCTGTAAACCCTTAAATGCCTTGCCACAGCCTTTGTGACGCAGTATAGAGGGCGAAATTTCGCAAGACGCAGAAAGCGTGAGTCTATGAAAAAAATTCGTAAAGCTATTTTTCCTGTGGGTGGCTTAGGTACCCGTTTTTTGCCCGCAACTAAGGCGATGCCAAAAGAAATGCTGCCTGTGGTGGATAAACCCATTATTCAATATGCCGTGGAAGAGGCATGGGCAGCGGGCATTGAAGAGTGCATTTTTGTGACAGGACGCGGTAAAAGCGCGATTGAAGACCATTTCGATTATAGCTACGAGCTGCAAGATACCCTGCACAAGCGCGGCAAATCAGAATTTTTAGAAAAAGTAAGGAGCTGTACGCCACGCGCAGGGCAAATGGCCTATATTCGCCAACAAGAAGCGTTGGGCTTGGGACATGCCGTGTGGTGTGCCCGTAATCTGATTGGGGATGAGCCGTTTGCGGTGCTGCTTGCGGATGATATGGTGATGGCGGACAGGTCGTGTTTGCAGCAAATGATTGAAGCATACGAGAACGTGGGCGGTAATATTGTCGCGTTGGAGGATGTGCCACGAGCACGCACAGGATCTTACGGGATTGTAACCCCCAAAAAACAAACGGGGAATTTGGTGACTGCCAGCAGCATTGTGGAAAAACCAAAACCTGAAGAAGCGCCCTCTACCTTGGCTGTGATTGGGCGGTATATTTTGCAGCCTGAGATTTTCAGCTTTCTGGAAGAAAAACAAATTGGCGCAGGCGGGGAGATTCAACTGACCGATGCCATTGCCAAAATCATCAAAACACACCCTTTTCACGGCTTGCTGTTTGAGGGACAACGTTTTGATTGTGGAAATCAGCTAGGCTTTTTAGAGGCAAACATCGCGTTTGCATTGAACAGGGCTGATTTGAAGGCGGGCGTGCACGGGTTTCTCGATAAATATTAGGAAAACAGGCAAAAAAAAGGCTCCATCCACAGGGGAATAGAGCCTATTGAGGAGTGAGGTAACTCTATACCTGTTGCACATGAAGAATGTGCAACGTTTCGCTCAAGCGCCGCGCGGGCTTTACCGCTCGCAACGTATTTGTGCAAATCTTCAGGTGCGAGCGGTATAGTGCGAGGCACTAGGGTATAAAAAAGCGAGGCTTTCCTATACCCTAATGCCTAATGCCTAAACCCTAAACCCTATTCCCTTTTTTAACGAATTACTTGGAGCAGTTCTTGTAGCATACTATCTGATGTACTGATGACTTTTGAGTTGGCCGAGTAGGCACGCTGGGTTAGAATCATGTTGGAAAATTCTGTTGCGAGGTCAACGGTAGATTGCTCTAGAGAAGAAGAAACAATTTGCCCTGTGCCAGAGGCACCCGCTTGCCGCAAAATAAATTCCCCTGCCGCTTCTGTTTGCCCATAGGCGTTCCCGCCGCGTACTTCAAGGCCATTGGGGTTGGCAAAACTCACCAGCGGTATTTGGTAGAGCGGCTGGGTTTGCCCGTTATCAAAAATAGCGGTAACTTTGCCGTCTTTCCCAATATTTACACCCGTAAAAGATCCGAAACGCACGCCATTTTGGTTGAGGAACGAGGTAAAGAAATCCGCATCATACTGGGCGAGACCGTCGGCTTTATTTTTTGTGCCAAGGTTAAACCCGATGACTTGGTGATTGGAAGAACCAGACGCTGAAAAGTCGAAGTCAACTTTCACGGTGCCATCAGCATTGCTGATAACAGATTTGCCTGAGGTGGGATCTTTAATATCAGCCAGCGTGCCATCACTGTTAAACGTTACAGTGAGATATTTTTTGTTTGCGGCGCCCGTCAATGAACTGGAAAGCGTGTTAGCAAAGCCGTTGGTTGTAGTAAGAGCGACGCCTGTGTTGTCGAGAACGTCGTTAACGGTTCCCGTTCCGGGGTTGAGGGTTAATCCCCATGTATTGGTGCCTATGTGTGACCATGTTACCCGTATAGTTTGTGAAATCCCTAAACTGTCAAATACAACAATGTCACTGTTTTTTATAGCATCAGGGACTGTGCCATCGCCAAGAGTATTTTTTGCAGAGTTGGCAGGGATGTTTAGTCCCATTTCGACTTTAGATGTTGCGCTAGGTCTTCCCGTTACCTGCCCGACGTTAATGGCTTGCAAGCTAATTAAAGAGCCGTTATTGGTGGGAAGATTGCCTGTTGAGTCGAGTGGCCAGCCTTGGAGGTAGTACCCCGCTGTATTAACAAGAGCACCGTTTTTATCTGCTTGAAAAGCCCCCGCTCGTGTATAGAGATATTGATCACCAAGAGTTGGGTTAGGGCTTTCGTTGACAACGAAATAGCCTGTTCCAGAAATTGCCAAATCGGTATTATTTAGGGTTGCCTGTAACAGCCCTTGCGACGCAACTTGGTTTATGGGGCGAGAGGTAACCCCTCCTGGAGAGTGGCGAGAAACAGTTGATTCGGTTACAAAGGTTGAGAACTGCGTATCCATCCGCTTGTATCCCGAGGTATTAACGTTCGCGATGTTATCGGAAATAGTGCCTAGGCGTTGTGATTGTCCGTTAATGCCCGATACGGCGGCGAATAATGACCCTAAAATACTCATGAGAAGTCTCCTTGATGTTTAAAAAGTATGGCAAATATTAATTTCTGTGAAACCGCAACAGAACCTAAGCAGCTGTGGCTGCGTCACGAATAGAGATGATTTTATCGATAGAGAGCGGAATACCGTTTACCGTGAGCATAGGCGCACCATTTTCGGTACCCACGCTGCTCACAGTGCCACTGATAATGGTGCTCAGGTCCGTTTTCGCGCCTATGCTGTCGGTGCCAACAACTTTGAGGGAATAGATGCCTGCGGGCGCTCTCTTGTTGTCGTTATCCCGTCCATCCCACGTGAGCTGTTGCAAGCCTTTCGATTTAGGGGCTTCCACTTTACGAATTTCCTTGCCTTTGCTGTCAAGAATAGACACCTCAACTTTTTGATAGGCTTTATCGGCAAGAAATTTATAGGGGGCTTCTCCTGTGCTATCCAAAACGATTTTATCGCCATTGGCATCTACTGTTTTGCCCAAATATCCCAGTGCGGCAGAGGCACCACTGGTGCCTTGCGAATCAACAAGTTTTTGTAATTTATCATTCGCTTTAATTTGTTGTTCAACGTTAGAGAACTGCACGAGCTGTTGGGTGAATTGGTTGCTATCGGTGGGCTGTGTGGGATCTTGGTTTTTTAACTGTGTGGTGAGCATGGTTAAAAACAAAGTATAATCTTTAGAGAATTTTGTTGCATCGGCACTGGCGGTGGTCGCACTGGCATTTGCGGCCGCAGCAGACACAGCGGTGTTATTACTACTGGTGGTTGCCGTATTATTGCTGAGAATAGACATGGGGACTTCTCCTTAAACCTTGATGTCGAGCCCTTGTTTGGGCGCACGTATGGTGGGTGCGTCGCCAAGCAGGGAAATTTTTGCTTCCAAAAAAGTTTCCTTTTCGGGATTATAATGACTGTTGCCAAAAGACTGTTGCTGTCCGCTTTGTTGACCGTGTCCGTTACCGCCGCGATACTGAAAACTGAGGCTGTTGGCGTCTGTTTTCAAACCAGTGTCTTGCAAGACCCGTTCCAAGTGCCGAAAATCTTTTTGCAGCCATTCATACGTTTCATGCTTTTCAACGCCTAATACCGCTTTGACGGTGCCATCGGCGGCGACATCCATTTTGATATCAATGGCACCAAGGCTTGCAGGCTGCATTTTAATGCGAATGCGGCTAATGCCATCATCAACAGCTTTGCGCATTTGCAGGGAAATTTGTTCCACAACGGGCGAGGTGGTGGGCAGTTTTGTCGCAAGGTCTTGCGGCACAGCCGCTTTCACATTTTGTCCCGCTGCAGTTGTTTGCAGTTGTGGGAGTTGTTGCGGTGTGTTGTCTGTTGAGGAAAGTACTTTAGCAACGCTGTCTTTGTTGTCGTTTTGCGCGTGCAGAAGACTAGCGTTAAAAGCTTCTTTTGGTTTTTCTGTATTGCTTAAGGGCTTCTCGGCCATGTCTTGCGCGGTGACCGCTTTTGTTGCTGCTGAAGAGGGCTGTTCTTGTTGCGTGTTTGGTTGTGTCGTAGTGGCAGGTGCAGGGCTTGATTTCGTTGGTTTTACGGTGCTTTTTTCCCCAATTTCTAGGGAAGAGGCGGGCACGGGCGTGCTATTCTCTGGTATAATGGGGGCGGTGACGGGCAGCAGCGTGGCAAGCGGTGTGGGCTTGGTTTCTGTAGTTGCGCCTGTCACCTCCGTCTTTTGCGAGGGTTCTGCTTTATTCATCTCTTCAATAAATTGCTGTAATGCGCTCAGAAGTTCTGCCTCTTGATTGAGAGGTGTTGCTTTTGAGGCATTATCGGATGTCTCGACAGGCGCTGTTTGCAGCGTGGTATTCTGTGGTTGGGCAACAAATGCCGTGTTGGGTGTGTTTTGTGCAGCGTCTGTGATGAATTGTGTTATAGGCTTCTGTTCAATAGGGAATACGGCTTTAAGTGTGTTGAGGGGATCGGCTAATGGCTGTTGTTTTTCTGACGCGGTGCTGGGGAGGGGGGTGGTAGAGGACTGTGCAAGAAGCTGTGCCGCTTTAAGTGTGTTGAGGGTATCTATTAACGCTTGCTTCTCTTGAGGAGAAAGCGCGTTGATGAATTGGGTGAGTGCCTCTGTTGTGGGGGTGTCTTGCGTACTATTACTGCAAATGGTTGATTCAAGTGTTTGCAGTTTACTAACGAGACTGTTGACGGCGGT